>NZ_JAGTPI010000098.1:0-13450 GCF_021147825.1 Pseudomonas quasicaspiana | reverse complement strand
CGATAGCGATCTGCCTGAAAAACCGCTATCGCGGCCTCGCGGTGCTCGTGCGCTCCTACGGGGGGGGGGACGCGTGAATAAAGCAACTTTGCATGCGACCCGATACCGGTCACTCAGGTTCCTGTACGGCATTGCACCGTTGGAGAAGAGGCGAGCAGGGTGCGCCCGTCCTTGGGCGCTGCTCATTCAGTAGCGCTTAAAACCCGATCGTCGCCGAAACCAGATAAGTCCGTGGCGTAGAGAGGGTCAGACCTGGCTCGCTGTCATCCGACGCACCTGCCGAACTCCAGAAGCGTTTATCCATAACGTTTTCGATGTTAGCGCGCAGGGTTACGTCCTTGTCGTCAACCTTGAACGCATAGCGTGCGCCTACGTCGAAGCGCTCCCACGAGTCGACTTCCTTGGTGTTGGCCTGGTTCAGGTACTGAGAGCTGGAGTAAATGCCGCGGCCGGTCAGGGTCAGGCCTTTAACATTCGGCACGTCCCACTCGGCCCCCAGGTTGACGTTGTATTCAGGTGTGGCGGGCGCGCGTTTGCCGTCGAAAGTGCCGTTGACGGTGTTGGTCAATTCGCTGTCGATGTACATCACGCCGCCGAGCAGGCGGACGCCTTCAAGTGGCTCGCCAAACAGGGTGAGTTCGACGCCGGTGTTTTCACGCTTGCCGTTTGGACCAAAGCGGGTGGAGATCTCGTTCCTTTCGTAAGCCGGCTGTTTGATTCTGAAGACGCTGGCGGTGAAAGCGAAGGTGCCCAGGTCGTATTTGGTGCCCACCTCAACCTGACGGCTGAGGAAGGGCGGAAAGATGTCGTCTGCGTTACTTGCGGTAGAAGGAGCAATCTTGCCCTGGCTCAGCCCTTCCATGTAATTGGCATACACCGACAGTTGATCGGTCACTTTGTAGAGGATGCCGCCCGAGGGTGAGATCTTCTCCTCGTTGTAGCCCGTTTTACCTTTGACGTTATCGCTCCAGTCATCGACCTCGACTCGTTGCCAGCGGGCACCCAGTGTCAGCAGCAGGCGGTCATCGAAAAAGCCGAGGGTGTCGGACAAGGCCACGCTGTTGTAGCGACTCTCTGTGTAAACCTTTGCATCTTGCCGTGTGGGATTGCTGGGCGTTGGCGTGGCCACTGGATCGAACAGGTTGCTCGGGGATGCGGCGTACCGTGCGCCGCCATTTTCGAAGTCCATGTAGAAGTAACTGGCGGCCAGATTGACTTCATGGCTCACAGGACCGGTCTGGAACCAATTGCGAACGCCTGCAGTGGCCGTACGGACATTTTCATCACGGGTGAAGTCGCGAGGCTGGACGCTGAAATCGCCCGCATCATTGGTGATTGAAACTGCATGACGGAGAAAGTCGTGGTTACTTTTCCGCGCGCCCACGCCGCCGTACACCATGACCGAATCGCTGACGTCATACTCGGCGTTCACTGCACCAAAGGTATCTCGGGTGCGCGCCTGGCTCCAGGCTTGCGCGTAGTTGCGACGCACGTCGTTGGCGTTCGGCACTTGTGCATTGGCGCCGATCTGTACGCGTTCCTGGGGGGCATCTGTGTCACGTTCGGTGTGCCCGATGTCTGTTGACAGACGCAGGCGTTCGCCACGGAAATCCAGACCGAGCACCGCCATCTCCCGGTCGACGCTCTGGTGGTCCCATTCAGTATCGCCTGATTGCTTGACGCCGTTGAAGCGGATGCCGAACTTGCCTTCGTCACCAAACCGGCGGCCGACGTCGATGGCGGTCCCCAGCTGATTATTGGAGGCGTAGCTGCCGGTGAGCTCGGTGATGGGCTTGTCCGTGGCGCGCTTGGGCACCACGTTGATGCCGCCACCGACGCTGCCTCGCGGTGATATGCCGTTGACCAGTTGACTCGGGCCTTTGAGGATGTCCACCCGGTCAGCCATTTCCATGTCGATCGTATAGGTCGGCAAAATGCCGTACAGACCGTTATAGGACACGTCGCTGTTGAACAGGCTCAGGCCGCGGATGGTGAACTGTTCGTAGCGCCCGCCGGCGGGGTTGGTCGCACGTACCGAAGGATCGCTGGCGACCAGGTCGCCCAGGGTTCTGGCCTGTTGATCCTTGACCGTCTTGCTGGTGTAGGTGGTCATGCTGAACGGCGTGTCCATGAAATCCCGTGAGCCAAGCAGGCCTTGCGATCCGCGGCGAGCTACCTGGCCTCCGGCGTAGGCCTGACCGTCTGTCGAGCCTGTCGCACCAAGGATCGAGGTCGGCGCCAGTTGCAGGCTACTGCTGCCTTCCGGCGCCGGGATCAGGGTGTAGGCATGATCCGCCACCGACACCAGTTGCAGGCCGGAACCTTGCAGCAAGCGTGAGAAGCCTTCTTCCACCGCAAAATCGCCAGACAGTCCGGCGCTGTTGCGACCACTCACCAGTGCCGGGTCCACCGAAAGATTGACGCCTGCCTGACCGGCAAAGCGGGTAAGCGCCGCGCCCAGACTGCCTGCGGGCACCTCGTAAGTGCGACGGTCTGCACCCTCGGCCCAACTGGACGAAATGCAGAGTGGACTGGAACTCAAAGTCAGCAAAAGGCTGAAATGCAGCAAGGGGCGCAAACGAAAAGGCGACGCTGGGGACATGGAGGTAGGCTCTCATATTTGTTCACTTACCTGTGATGACCGGTGAGGCGAAAAAAAGGGACAGGGGATACGCAAGTTTTTTCGAATTCCTTGCTTTTGATGCTCAAGTCGCTCATTAAACGGTCGTCCTGTAGGCGCGCACCAGTAACGCGAGGCCTCGATGGCGTTCTGTCTGACACACCGCAATCGCGGCCTCGCGTTGCTCGTGCGCTCCTACAGAAACTTACTTTGTGAGTTTTTCTGTTTTGCAGCTCTATTTCGGACTCCCACAGACCACCTATCAAAACACAGTCACCGGCCATTATTCAGGCTCCAGAAAACTGGCAGGGTGCCGATAAACGTCATATCGGTGATGGCTCGTTTGATTTCACGCGGTGGTGATGTACGTGAACCGGGCAGGGCCGCAAGGTGCCGTTCAGAGCTCTGGAGCAGGGCTTTGATGTAGAATGTGCGTGATGGCGTAATGCTATTTACTGGTAATTGCACGCCAAAAATGGGCAGCGAAGCTGGACCCGTCTATATGTTTGCCTTTGGGCTCATCTTCTTTCTTCCCTGACAGGATCCCTGATGCTGGCGTACAACCAAAAAAGTTTTCTGATCGTCGACGACTTCTCCGACTTCCGCAGCTCGGTGCGCTCTATGCTGCGTGAATTGGGGGTGAGGGATGTCGACACCGCCGACACCGGAGAGCAGGCGCTGAAGATGTGTTCGCAGAAGCGCTACGATTTTGTTCTGCATGACTTCAATCTCGGTGACGGCAAGAAAAACGGCCAGCATGTGCTCGAAGACCTGATGGTCGACCGGTTGTTGAGCCACGAAAGCGTATTTGTCATGGTCACGGCGGAAAACAGCCAGGCCATGGTAATGAGTGCGCTGGAATGGGAGCCGGATGCTTATCTGACCAAGCCTTTCAACCGGGCAGGCCTGGCGCAGCGTCTTGAAAAACTGGTGCAGCGCAAGGGCGTACTCAAGCCAATCCTGCAGGCGCTGGATCGCGGCAAGCCTGCCGAAGTGCTGGCCGCTTGCGTGGCCCTGACCAAGCAGGACCCGCGCTATGCACCGCTTTGTCTGCGGTACAAGGCGGACGCACTGCGCGACCTCAAACAATTAGAACCCCTTGAAGCATTCCTCAAGTCGATTCTGGCTGATCGCCCGGCCCCTTGGGCGTACGCGGCCCTCGGCAATCTATTGCTCAAGCGCAACAAGCACGCCGATGCCCAGGCCGTTTTTGATGCGGCCATAAAAGCCTTTCCCGGTATGCCAACCCTTTACGATGGCTTGGCCGAGGCGCTGGTGGCACGTGGTGATGTTGTGCGGGCGCAGAAAGTGCTGGAAGACGCCGTCAAGATTTCTCCACTGGCAGTGCGCCGACAAACATTGCTCGGCAAGCTGGCGCTGGACAACAACGATTTTGACGGCGCTTCCAAGGCCTTTCGCCAGGCGGTCAACCAAGGTCAGTTTTCGCGTTTCAAGAACCCGGAAACCAATCTCGGCTTCGCTCAGGCATTGATCAGTCGGGGTGGTGAACAAGGCCTGGATGCGCGTGCTCGTGTTGAGATCAATCAGACGCTGAGTGAGGTCGCCAAGGAAAACGGTGCCGATCAAGGGCTTCAGGTGCGCACGCGGCTGATGAAGGCTTCCAGCGTCAAGCACTCCGATCCTGAGATGGCGGCCAAGCTGACTGCGGATGCGATGGGTCGCTTGCAGAGCATGGACCAGTTCCTGAGTGCTGATGCCGCGTTGGCCGTTGCTTCGCAATTGCAGAGTCTTGGGCATGAAGAGGCGGGGGCGGGCGTATTGAAAAGCTGCGCCGAGATTTACGGCGATGACCCGCAGGTGATGCAGAGCATCGCCAAACAGACGGATGACCCCACGATCCTTGGTGCCAACAAAGCCGCCATCGAGCTCAACGTTCAGGGCGTGCGCACCTACAAGGCCGGTAATCTCAACGATGCGCAGGATTTTTTCCGTCGCGCTCTGGCACTGCAAGCCAAGAACATCAGTATCGCCTTGAACCTGGCGCAGGCATTGCTCCATTCCATGGCGACAGCACCTGACGCAGCGAAACTGGAAGAGTGTCGCGCCTGCCTGAGAATGGTGGGCAAGATGCCGGAGAGTGACCCGCGTTTCGAGCGTTATCAAAAACTGCAGAGCAAGGCATTTGGAGCATGAGCGAAAACGAAACGAGTATGGATTTTTCCATGGTCATTGCGTCGACGGTACATGATATGAAGAACTCCCTGTCGACACTGGGTCAGTCTCACAACCGATGGTTGGCGAAGTTGACCGACGAGCAGCGAGACACCCCGGAACATGGAGTGATCGAGTACGAGTTTGCCCGGCTCAACGGCATGCTCGTGCAGTTACTCGGCCTCTACAAGCTGGACGTGAATCAGCTGCCCCTGCGCCCTGACTACCATGAGATGGACGACTTCATCGAAGGGCAACTGGCCCATCATCAAGAGGTGTTGAACAGTCGCGGTATCGTGGCGACCTGCGAAGTCGATGCGCTCATCCCCCTGGGTTTCTTCGACCGCGAATTGATCGGCACGGTAGTCGGTAACGTCACCATCAACGCCATTCGTTATGCCCGCAAGACCATTGCCATCACCGTCAGCGAAGAGGACGGGCAACTCTGCATCGCGATCAATGACGACGGTGCCGGCTTTTCCGCAAGCATGCTTGAGAAGCAGGCTGATTACGCACTGGGTATCAACCAGGCCAGCGGCAGCACCGGCCTCGGACTTTACTTCGCCGCTCGCATTGCCGAGCAGCATCAGCGTAATGGAGTGCATGGTCGGATTGAGCTGGCTAATGGCGGTGCTTTAGGGGGCGGGCTGTTTCGGATCTATTTGCCTTAGTCGTCGTTTACTGAGCTCTTCAACACAAGCCGGACACCCCGGCGCACTCATCAGCCCACCTTGAACGGTGGGTTTTTTTCAGCTGTTCGGGTCGCTCCTGCTGCTGATCAGCTTCTGATACTTGAAAGTCTCCACACGTGATGCGTATTTTGTACGTCTAGCTACGGAGCGGTCCGTAAGAAAAAGGAAGGATTCGAGTCATGACCAGTGATGGCCAAAAAACGCTCGCACAGCGATTGACGGGCATTGATGAAGTTGAATGCATCACCCCTGATCTAAATGGAATACCCCGCGGCAAAGTGATGACTGCTGAAGGCTTCCTTGAAGGTCGGCGCTTGCAGATGGCCCGGGGCGTTCTGTTGCAATGCATCATGGGCGGTTACCCGCCGTCGCGTTTTTACGGCAGCGACGACGGTGATGTGGCAATGATCCCCGATGCGCAGCAGATCCACCGCTTGCCGTGGAGTGTCGCGCCTCGCGCGCTGGCGATCTGTGATACCGAGGAGCTGGGCGGTGGCGCCTGTAACCTGTCTACCCGAAGCTTGCTCAAGGCAGTGATCGCTCGTTATGTCGAGCGTGGGCTGGCACCGGTGGTTGCTACCGAGCTGGAGTTTTTTGTCTTTGCGCCAAATCCCGATCCGGCCAGGGCTTTTCAGCCGCCAACTGGAATCGATGGCCGTCGCGAGGAAGGGCACTCAGCGTTCAGTGTCAGCTCCAACAATGGTCTGCGGCCGTTCTTCAGCGAAGTCTATAAATGCATGGCGGCACTGGGTCTGCCCCGTGACACCTTCATGCATGAAATGGGTGTCAGCCAGTTCGAGATCAATCTGCTTCACGGCGATCCGCTGCTGCTTGCCGATCAGACGCTGCTGTTCAAGCACCTGCTGAAGGAAGTGGCGCTCAAGCATGGCTTGATCGTGGTGTGCATGGCAAAACCGCTGGCGCATACGGCGGGCAGTTCGATGCATATTCATCAGAGTGTGGTTGACTCGGTCACTGGCGCGAATGTGTTCAGCGATGAGCAGGGCGAGCCAACGGCGCTGTTCCGGCAGTTCATTGCCGGTCAGCAAGCCTGCATGGCTGACTTCACGGCGCTGCTTGCTCCAAACGTGAATTCGTACCAGCGTTTGTGTCATCCATTTGCTTCGCCGAATAACGCCTGTTGGTCCCATGACAATCGGTCGGCGGGATTACGTATTCCGGCCAGTGGACCGGCAGCCAGACGCGTTGAAAACCGGCTGCCGGGGGCTGATGCCAACCCTTATCTGGCGATAGCTGCAAGTCTGGCAGCGGGGCTTCATGGTATCGATCAGCAACTGGAGCCGACGGCCCCGACCCAGGGCGACATCCATGTGCCGGATGAATTGTCATTGCCATGTACCTTGCATGCCGCTCTGGAGCGTCTGAAACGCAGTCAGTTGGCCAAGGAACTGTTTGGCGTTGAGTTCATCGAAGGCTACATCGCATCGAAGACCCTGGAACTGACCAGCTTTTTTGATGAAATCACCCCCTGGGAACGGCGCATTCTGGCTGCCCAGGCTTAAGAATCGTGTTTCAGGAGCCGTCCATTTTGGCGGCTCCTAATTTTTGGAAAGTCGATGCGCCAAATCTGGAAGTCCTTTCAGGGTCTGTATTTTGCCTCCTTGATGATGTTGACCGGCTCCGGTCTTCTGAGTACGTACCTTGCCTTGCGATTGTCCGCTGACCAGGTCGATGGCCTGTGGATCGGTGCGCTGATGGCCGCCAACTACGTGGGGCTGGTGCTGGGTGGCAAGGTCGGGCATCGCCTGATCGGTCGTGTCGGGCATATTCGTGCCTATGCCACCTGTGCGGGGATTGTCGGGGCAGCGGTATTGGGCCTTGGCTTGATTGACTGGCTGCCAGCCTGGCTATTCCTGCGGATGATCGTGGGCCTGGGCATGATGTGCCAATACATGGTGATCGAGAGCTGGCTGAATGAGCAGGCAGCCCCCAAGCAGCGTGGCATGGTCTTCAGCGGCTACATGATCGCGTCGTACCTGGGTTTGGTACTGGGTCAGATGATTCTGGTGGTTCACCCCGGATTGGGGCCTGAGCTGTTGATGCTGGTTGCCATGTGTTTTGCCTTGTGTCTCGTCCCTGTGGCGATGACCCGCAGCATTCACCCGGCACCCCTGCATCCCGCGCCTTTGGAACCCCGCTTCTTTATCAGTCGGGTTCCGCAGTCGCTGACAACCGTATTGGGTGCGGGACTTATCGTCGGTGCTTTCTATGGTCTGGCGCCTCTGTATGCAGCGCAACAGGGCCTGTCGACCGAGCATGTCGGTATGTTCATGGCTTGCTGTATTCTGGCCGGCCTGCTGGTTCAGTGGCCACTGGGGCTTCTTTCTGACCGTTATGATCGTGCTCAACTGATGCGGGCTTTTGCCGGCGTCCTGACGGTCGTGGCGTTGCCTTTGGCAATCCTGCCCAGCATGCCGCTGGAGGTGTTGTTTGTCGTCGGCTTCATTGTGTCGTTGATTCAATTCAGCCTTTACCCGCTGGCCGTCGCGTTCGCCAACGACCACGTGGAAGGTGAGCGCCGGGTGTCGCTGACGGCAATGTTGCTGATGACTTTCGGCATTGGCGCCAGTATTGGTCCGCTGGCGGCGGGTGCGCTGATGAAGGCGCTAGGCAGCAATATGCTTTATGCCTTCGTCTGCCTGACTTCACTGGCGCTGGTGTTCCTGATCCGACCTAAAGCCGTGACTCACCTGCACCAGGTGGACGATGCGCCACTGCACCACGTCGCGATGCCGGACAGCATGTCCAGTTCACCGCTGGTGGTTGCGCTTGACCCGCGGGTTGATGAACAGGTGGTTCAGGACCAGATGCAGACTACGGTTGAACCGGTGGTTGAACCGGAGCCTGAGGTTGAAGCGCCGGTTGAGGCCAGGGCTGAAGGGGAGGCCGATGGGGTTGTGCAGGATGAAGAGATCAATCGGCCTTAGGCTCGTGAACACTATGTAAAATTACTAAATCGAAATGCATTTCCTGTAGGAGCCCGGTGTCCCCGACACGCGCTGTCTCGCGGCACACGGACCCTGTAGGAGTGAGCTTGCTCGCGATAACGGTATACCTGTTGGAAATTACCGTCTGGCCTGACGCCATCGCGAGCAAGCTCACTCCTACAGTTCCTGTGTCTGTTGCGCGACAGCGTGGTGTTAAGGACACCGTGGCGACCCCTACAGGTTCCGCGTCACTGCAGGCAGGATGAACAAAAAAGGCGATTACGCTCACCGCGCAATCGCCTTTTTTAACAGCCAAAGACAGCTGTCAGAAGTCGTCGTCCTTGTCGAAGCGACGGGCTTCACGCTGCAGTTGGTACACAAAACGTTCAACCTGACGCTGCACCAGCCCGCTCATGTTATGAAAACGGATCCCGGCGAAGGTGGTGTTGACCCTTTCTTCGAAGTGCAGATAACGCAATTCAACCGGGGCGGTCATGGTGCCGAACGGCAATTGAGCAACGAAACGCTCATACACCTGGCCCAGCTGCATGCGTTCTGAAACGTCGCCCTCAAAGCGAAGCTTGCACCCCGTCGCCGAGATATCCAGCAACTTGCCGCTTAAAGGGAATTTGAGTCGGTCGCCGCCCATCTCGATGCTGACCAGTTGGGCCAGTTTCAGTGCTGCACGGAAGGCGTTGCGACGCTGGTGATAGATAACTTCAGTTGGCAACGGACCGCGGTAGAAACGTTCGCCGTTAACTTCATGAATGGTCATCTGGTTGTTGCTTTCCCAGGCGATTCGGACGCCGTCATGAAAGCCTTCGACCCGGTAAGCTTCGCCGTTGGCGAGGAATTTTTCGCCGTCACGGGGGATCATTTCATCGAGGGCAATGACATCGCTTTCGCGGTCGACCTCGATCAAATAACTTTGAAAACGTTGTGTGCGCTCATGAAAAGTGATGATCAGGGGATCATGACTTTCAAGTAGCAGCCGCAAATTGGCGGCAATTTCCAAAGGCGTATTCAGTACCTTTGGGGGCTGCGGAGCATCGTCCGCGCTTGAGCCATTCACTTTTTTCCATCTCCAGGCAAAATACGACAGCAATGCAATTGCAGGCATCTTGCCAGCATGCAAAGCGCCTTGATACAGAAAACTACGCTTGGCTTAACGGCCGTGGTTTTGCACGGCCCGATGTCGACCCACGATTGTCATACAACGTGGGCATGTCACCGGTCAGTATCCGCAGTTGATGCGCAGTAGAAGCCTGCTGCATAACGATAGAACTGCCATTCTGTGTGTTGACGAGCTGGCACTGAGTAATCACTGCGCTCAACTCGTCGCCTGCCTTGATCAACTGTTCGCCCAGCGATGAGCTGGCAGCAAGCGCGCTCAGCCCCTTGCGGTCCGGACTCAGTCCTAACCCACTAAGGATCTGGCTGCGTTTGCGGCCATGCTGTTCGAGCAATACCACCAGCGCCTGCTTTTTAGCCAGAACGTGCTCCATCTCGACCATGTCGCGGCCGATCAGGGCAAGGGATTCTGCCTGCAGTATTTCCAGCAATTGCTGGGCCGGGACCATGTCGTCGGTCATCAGTTGGAGCAAAGTAGTGTCTTGCATCGCATGCTCTGGTTTTTAAGCGTCCAGAAGATACCGCGCGAGCATTGGGCTAGCGCGAAGCTTCGAAATTAAGCAGCTTGCTTGCTACACGGTTGCTGTCCACTTTATAGCTGCCGTCTGCGATCGCTTGTTTCAACTCCGCCACGCGGGCGCTGTTGACGGTCGGCAGTTCGCCCAGCTTGTCAGTGATCTTTTGCAACTGTTGAGACTCACTGCTCAGTTTTACGGATTCGCCGGTGCTGGCGGTTTTTTCCAGTGCGCCGGTTTTAACCGCTGCTTCTGTCTTGCCTGTTTCTTTAACGCTGTTGGTACGTGTAGTGCCGCTAACCGCGTTGCCGCTGTTCAGTCTGTTGAAGTCAATGACCATGATAAAAACCTCTGGGTAATTGGACGCTTGCCATGGTTTCGACCAAATGCAAAAAAACTTTAGCCTGCTAAGTGAAATCCATTTGCGTTTTGCGCAGCCAATGGACCTCGAACCGCAGAAGTTGTTTCGCAGTCTAGGAAAAACAAGCGTTTCACGCCAGTGTTCTATCGCGCCGCATTGCTGATCACATAGGGGCCTCCACCTGTCCAGGCCCGGTAATGTTGGCCTTTATGATGCGCTTCGAGTTTAGATTCTTGACCCGTATCTGTTCGTTGAACGTCCCGTCAGACAACGCTTCGCCCGGCATCCGCACGGAGATGGAGCCGCTGCGAGCGGTGATCACCACCTGATCACCCTTTTTAACCATCTGGGGCTGTTCCAGAAAGTTGGGTGCAATGATTTGATCGATGACCATTGGTCGGAGGATCTTCTGTCCTATCGCCTGATCTTCGGCAGATAGAAATCCCTGACCCAGCAAACCGATGTCGCGCTCGCGCATGGCGATGTCCTGCTCGGTAACTACCACGTCACGCTTGAGTGGACGAACGGCAGTCACCACATTGCGGAATAACCGCACCTGGGCGGGCACAAACACCGTCCAGGGCGACGAGCCCTCGCAGCGGACCCGGGTAGTCACGCGGCCTACGGGGCGCGGGCTTTCCAGGCTTGCTGTCAATTCCTTGTCGCAAAAAGGCATGCGCAGACGCGGGTCCAATTGACGCACTTCAATTTCATACCGCCCTTCGATCTGGGCAGTCGCCAAATAGTCTTCAACTGTGAATTCAAGAAACCCCTGAGTGACGCCGATAAGTTGTTCAGGCAATGTGAAACTGTCTGCCCGGCTGGTATTCACCAAGGCAGAAAGACACAGCAAAGCCAGCGAACAGAGCAAGATGCGGTTCTTGAAGATGGCGTGTCGGGAAATTGTCGTTTTTGCATTCATGACGTATGAAAAGCAAGGCCCGTGCCGCTTACCTGACCAGGTGCTGTGGCGATGGTTACTTTGATAGGGGAGTCGCAGCATGGCCGGTGTAATGGATTCAGTGAACCAGCGAACACAGCTGGTTGGGCAGAATCGCCTTGAGCTCTTGTTGTTCCGTCTCAATGGCAAACAGCTTTATGGGATCAACGTCTTCAAGGTGAAGGAGGTGCTGCAATGCCCCAAGCTCACTGTGATGCCCAAATCCAGTCGGATTGTGCGCGGCGTTGCCAACATTCGTGGCGGGACGATCCCGATTCTCGATCTCGCCATGGCAACCGGTTTGCCAGGACAGATGTCGATTGATAACGCGTTCGTGATCATCACTGAGTACAACACCAAGGTTCAGGGTTTTCTGGTGGACTCGGTTGAGCGCATCGTGAACATGAACTGGGAAGAGATCCATCCGCCACCCAAGGGAACGGGTCGCGATCACTACCTGACGGCAGTGACGCGGGTCGATAACCAGTTGGTGGAAATCATCGACGTCGAGAAAATTCTTGCGGAAGTGGCACCGATGTCGGAAGCCGTGTCTGTCGGTGTGATCGACGAGGAAACCCATCACAAAGCCATTTCTCTGCGAGTGCTGACGGTCGATGACTCGTCAGTGGCGCGCAAACAGGTCAGCCGCTGTCTACAGACTGTTGGCGTGGAAGTGGTTGCGCTCAACGACGGTCGTCAGGCACTGGATTACCTCAAGCAGATGGTCGCTGAAGGCAAGAAGCCTGAAGAAGAATTCCTGATGATGATTTCCGACATCGAGATGCCGGAAATGGACGGCTACACGCTTACCTCCGAGATTCGTAATGACCCTCGGATGCAAAAATTGCACATCGTTTTGCATACTTCTCTGTCAGGTGTGTTCAATCAGGCTATGGTGAAGAAAGTTGGCGCGGATGACTTCCTTGCCAAATTCCGGCCTGATGATCTCGCAGCACGCGTTGTGGACAGAATCAAGGCAGCAGACATCAGCTAGGAACGTCGTTCCTGGTGGTTTTACATGATTTGAGAGGCGGCATTTTGGCTACGGGTAATTTGGATTTCGAGCAGTTCCGGGTATTTTTGGAAAAAGCCTGTGGCATCCTTTTGGGTGAGAACAAGCAGTACCTGGTTTCCAGTCGCCTCAACAAGTTGATGGAACAGCAAGGCATCAAAACCCTTGGGGAGCTGATTCAGCGTATCCAGTCACAGCCACGCAGCGGTTTGCGCGAGCAGGTGGTGGATGCGATGACCACCAACGAAACCCTGTGGTTTCGCGACACCTATCCGTTCGAGGTGATGAAGAACAAGGTGTTGCCCGAAGCGATCAAGGCTGCTCCTGGTCAGCGTCTGCGCATCTGGTCGGCCGCCTGCTCTTCGGGTCAGGAACCGTACTCGCTGTCGATGACCATCGACGAGTTTGAGCGCAGCAATTCCGGGCAGTTGAAGAACGGTGCGCAGATTGTTGCCACTGACTTGTCGGGGCTGATGCTCACCAACTGCAAGTCGGGTGAGTACGACAGCCTGGCAATCGGTCGGGGTTTGTCTCCGGAGCGGTTGCAGCGCTACTTCGACGTTAAGTCGCCGGGGCGTTGGGTGGTCAAGGCTCCGATCAAGAGCCGGGTCGAGTTTCGTGCCTTTAACCTGCTGGACAGCTATGCGAGCCTCGGCAAGTTCGACATCGTCTTTTGCCGTAACGTACTGATCTACTTCTCGGCCGAGGTTAAGAAAGACATCCTGCTGCGTATTCATGGCACGCTCAAGCCGGGCGGCTATCTGTTCCTCGGTGCGTCCGAGGCGCTGAATGGTCTGCCGGATCATTACCAGATGGTGCAATGCAGCCCGGGGATTATTTACCAGGCGAAGTAAGCTCTTGTGCTGTTCAGGAAAGGGACCTTAGGGTCTCTTTTTTGTTTTGGTAGTGGCGATTGATTGATGTCAGGTCTGTTGAGTCGGTGGTGTTCTTATCGCGGGCAAGCCTCGCTCCCACCAATTGTTTTGTTTGTGCGGTGGGGGGGCGGCGGTTGCGCGAAAAATAAAAACAAAAAAAAAAGCCCCTTTTTACAACACCACG
>NZ_JAGTPI010000097.1:0-13725 GCF_021147825.1 Pseudomonas quasicaspiana | reverse complement strand
GAGAAAGTGATCGCCTGCCCAGCAACGCTAGCCCGCGACGACTTACGTCAGAGGACGCTGTCGCGCAGCCAGCCCATAACTCTGTGGGAGCTGGGCTTGACCGCGATAAGAGCGACTCGGTTCACCTGCAACACCGCAGCGTCTGCATCGCGGGCAAGCCCGGCTCCCACAGGAGAAAGTGATCGCCTGCCCAGCAACGCTAGCCCGCGACGACTTACGTCAGAGGACGCTGTCGCGCAGCCAGCCCATAACTCTGTGGGAGCTGGGCTTGCCCGCGATAAGAGCGACTCGGTTCACCTGCAACACCGCGGCGTCTGCATCGCGGGCAAGCCCGGCTCCAACATAAGCAAAGCTGGCCCGCGATATCCATCCTGTAGCCGGACTCATTAAAATCTCAAGCCACCACCTCAAACAACTTCGGCGCCGCCACTTCTCCCGTCAACAGACTATGCCGTACCCGCTCGGCATGTAGCCCCGCAGCCTTCATGGCGCGTTCCTTGATGTGCCCATAACCGCGAATCTTCTCCGGCAAACGCGCCAATTCCAGCGCAGTGTGGCGATTCATGGCATTGAGGTTGAGCAGGATCAGCTCGACGTCGCTGATATACGCCTCGATCAACTCTCGCTCCTGCTGACGCTCAAGGCTGCGCCCGAATGGATCGAACGCCGTACCCCGCAAGAATTTAAACTTCGCCAGCCCGCCAAACGCCTTGAGCATCCAGGGTCCGAAACTGCGTTTACGAGGTTCTCCCGTCAGCTTGTCACGCTTGGCCAACCATGACGGCGCCAAGTGAAACTCCAGCCGGTAATCACCTTCAAACTGCGTCTGTAATTGACGGGTAAAATCGCCGTTGCTGTAGAGACGCGCGACTTCGTACTCGTCCTTGTACGCCAGCACCTTGAACAGATTGAACGCCACCGCTTCAGTCAGTACCGCCAACTGCCCCGGGAACAAGCGCATCTCGGTCTGCCGCACATTTTCAACCAGACGCGTATAGCGTTCAGCGTAGGCAGCGTTCTGGTAATTGGTCAGCGCAGCGACGTTGGCTTTGATGCGTTGCGCCAGGTCAACGGGCTGCGGCGCTTCGACGATTTGCTCCTGAGGATGAGCAATGGCTTGCACAGCCGCCAGATCATGGGCTGCTCGCCGTCCCCACAGGAAAGCCTGTTGATTCAGCTCGACCGCCACGCCGTTGAGTGCGATGGCTTTTTCAATGGCTGCAGAACTGAGCGGAATGAAGCCCAGCTGGAACGCGTAGCCCAGCATGAACAGGTTGCTGGCAATGGTATCGCCGAGCAAACGAATCGCCAGATCAGTCGCTTCGATAAAGTGAGTTTTTTCAGCCCCCACAGCGTCCCTAATGGTTTGTTTCATCGCCTCGACTGGAAAAACCGCATCCGGATTACGGGTGAATTCCGCAGTTGGCGTTTGCTGGCTGTTGACCACGGCATGAGAAAAGGTCGAGTTGAGCTTGGCGATGGCATCCGGCCCCGCCGCTACCAGCAAGTCGCAGCCCAGCAGCAGGTTGGCTTCCCCGGCCGGTATGCGCACCGCAAACAGATCTTGCTGACGTGCAGCGATGCGGATGTGACTGACAACCGGACCAAACTTCTGCGCCAGGCCGGCCTGATCCAGCACGCTACAGCCTTTGCCTTCAATGTTGGCCGCATAGCCCAGCATGGCACCCACGGTGGTCACGCCCGTACCGCCCACGCCGGACAGCAGGATATTGAACGGTCTATCCAGACTCTGCGGGTGAGGCTCAGGTAATGTCACGAAGCTCTGCACCTGATTCGGCAGCGCTGGCTTGCGCAGCTTGCCGCCATGTACGGTGACGAAGCTTGGGCAGAAACCTTCAACGCAACTGAAATCCTTGTTACAGGCATTCTGGTCGATCTCGCGTTTACGGCCTTGGGCGGTCTCTTTGGGCAGCACTGAAAGACAGCCGGACTTGACGCCACAATCGCCACAGCCTTCGCATACGGCGGTGTTTATCAGCGCACGTTTTTCCAGATCCTTCATCGTGCCGCGTTTGCGCCGACGACGTTTCTCCGTGGCGCAGGTCTGGTCATAAATGATTACTGAAACGCCCTGAAATTCACGCAGTTCGCGCTGCACGCTGTCCAGATCGCGGCGATGGTGAAAACTGGTGATCGGTGCAAAGCCTTCACGGCTTGGGTATTTGTCCGGCTCATCGGACACCAGCGCGATGCGCTGCACGCCCTCGTTGAATACCTGACGACTGAGCTGATCGACACGCAGTACACCATCGATGGGCTGTCCGCCGGTCATGGCGACTGCGTCGTTGTAGAGGATTTTGTAAGTGATGTTGACGCCCGAGGCCACCGCAGCACGCAAGGCCAGATGACCAGAGTGGAAATAAGTACCGTCGCCGAGGTTCTGGAACACGTGGGGCGTGTTGGTAAACGGTGCCTGACCAATCCAGGTCACGCCCTCGCCGCCCATTTGCGTGAAGGTCTCGGTGGCCCGATCCATCCAGATGGTCATGTAATGACAGCCAATCCCGGCCAGTGCACGACTGCCTTCCGGAACCCGCGTCGAAGTGTTATGCGGGCAGCCAGAACAGAAATGCGGGGTACGCTGGGTGTTGAACAAGGGCGCTTGCAGGGCTTTCTCTTTGTCAGCCAGAAACTGCAGGCGCGCGTCGATTTTGTCGCTGCTGTAAAACGGCGCAAGGCGTTTGGCAATCACCCTGGCAATCATTGCGGGAGTCAGCTCGCTCAGGTTCGGCAGCAGCGAAAGGCCTTGCTCGTCAAATTCGCCGACCACCACCGGACGGCGATCTACTGGCCAGTTGTAGAGCTGACCGGTGAGTTGATCCTCGATCACGCTGCGCTTCTCTTCGACTACCAGAATCTCGTCCAGGCCTTCAGCAAAACCATGGACCGAAACCGGCTCCAGCGGCCAGCTCATGCCGACCTTGAGCACCCGAATACCGACTTGAGCACACAGCGCTTCATCGATGCCCAGTTCTTCCAGAGCCTGACGCACATCCAGATAGGATTTGCCGGTAGTGACAATGCCCAGTCTTGGCTGCGGCGAATCAATTACAACCTTGTTGAGCTGGTTGGCACGGGCGAAAGCGCGAGCAGCGTAAATTTTATAGGTATTGAGCCGTGCCTCCTGAGCCAGTGGCGGATCCGGCCAGCGAATGTGCAAGCCACCTTCAGGAATGTCGAAGTCTTCAGGAATCTGCGTCGTGATGCGCAGTGGATCGACCTCAACCACGGCCGACGAATCGACGTTCTCGGCGATGGTTTTCATCGCCACCCAGCAACCGCTGTAGCGGGACAGCTCCCAGCCGATGATCCCGTAATCAAGGATTTCCTGAACGTTACTGGGGTTGAGCACAGGAATCATGGACGCGATGAACGCATGTTCGCTCTGGTGGGCGATGGTCGACGACTTGCAGCCATGGTCGTCCCCCGCCAGCACCAATACCCCGCCATTGGCTGCTACGCCCGCCGAGTTGGCATGCTTGAATACGTCGCCACAACGGTCCACACCCGGCCCTTTACCGTACCAAAGTGCAAATACACCGTCGTATTTGCCTTCGGGAAACAGATTGACCTGCTGGCTTCCCCACACTGCCGTCGCCGCCAACTCTTCGTTGACGCCCGGCTGAAAGTGGACAGCGTTCTGCTTGAGGTAGTCCTTGGCGTCCCACAGGCTCTTGTCGAGATTGCCCAGAGGCGAGCCGCGATAACCCGAGATGAAACCGGCGGTATTCAGCCCTCGTGCCTCATCACGCTGCTTTTGCAGCATCGGCAAGCGGGTCAGGGCCTGGGTGCCAGTCAGGTATAGGTTGCCGGTCGCGAGCCGGTACTTATCGTCAAGACGAATATCAGCCAAAGACATTCAGGCGCTCCTTTTATTTTTATGAGCAGTGTTATGGCGGCTAATCCGCGGGGCAGGTTCTACCCGGGCGGTCACAAGCAAAATACTGCCTGTAGCAATGAGGCTTTTTCTTTCTAATTTGCCGTTTATCTGCTGAACTTCTGCATGTTCAGTTCTATAAAAATAAAAAAAGAGGTCAATTCATGCAGAACAAATTAAGCCCCATCGACCGCAGGATCCTGCGCCTGCTGCAACACGATGCCGATCTCTCGGCAGCCGAAATTGCCGAACGCGTCGAGCTGTCCCAATCCCCTTGCTGGCGGCGCATCAACCGCCTTCAGGAAGAAGGCTATATCGAACGCAAAGTCGCCCTGCTCAACCCACGCAAGCTTGGCCTGACCATGACGGTGTTCGTCGATGTGAAGTTATCCGGGCACGGCCGGCGTTTTCTTGCGGAATTCGAAGAAGCAATCACCGGCTACCCCGAGGTGCTGGAGTGCTACACGATGGCGGGCGATATGGATTTCATGCTCAAGGTGGTGGCGCAGGACATCGCCAGCTACGAGCGCTTCCTGCGGGATCATCTGCTGCAGCAGCCACACGTGCAGGAAGCCCACTCGAACATCGCCATGAGCGAAGTAAAACGCACGACAGAACTGCCGCTGGACTGACGGGCGTCAGGCGGAATCCGAATGATTTTCTATGGAGACGATAAAAAGGTTTGACTTGCAAATGATAATGATTATTATTGCAAGCAACTGGCCGCAAGGTCAGTTGGATAACTCAGAAGTCTTAGGTCGGCTTCTGGATTATCTCCTCATCAGGCTAATCACGGTTTTTGACCCGGATTTTTTCCGGGTCTTTTTTTTAGTTTTGCGGTTCGTTTCTATTTTTTTGGTGTCACTGGTGATGCAAGGTTCGGGTGCTGCGTTCTTCAGGCTAATGAAGAGGGTGTCGTTTCTACGATGGCGCGGATCATAGCAAAAAGATTGCAGAAAGGGCCTCTGAAGTTGGCTTTCAAAGGCGCTGCACGGAAGATAATCGGTAATTGAGCTGGCTTAGCACTTGAGAAAGACTCTCATCCCGGCACCTCGCGCCGTCTTCTACACCGAATATGGCGCGGTAAACACTGGATCTGTAGGAGCGCACGAGCACCGCGAGGCCGCGATGGCGGTGTATCAGACAGGACGCCATCGCTGCCTCGCGGTGCTCGTGAGCTCCTACAGAAAAGCGTTAAAAGCAGCACCTTAGCAAAGAAGTCTTCATCAACATCAAGCGAGGCAATCGATCATGAGTATTCAACTCTCGTCCTTCCCCGCCCTGCCTGCACGACGGACAGATGTTCCACTGAGTCTGCACGGCGAGAGCCTGCGGCGCGGTCTGGTGAAGCTTTCTCGCCGAACACAGCAGGTCTTTCTGCTCAGCCGACTGGACGGGGCTTCCTACGCCCACATCGCTGACTTGCTGAGCATCGATGTCGCACTGGTCGAGCAGGCCATGGTGCGAGTCCTGCAACACAGCCGTCGGCAAGTCGCTGCGGATGAAGCCAGCGCTGTGGATCCGGTATGCGAACAGGCCAGTCGCTGGTATGTACACCTGCAAAGTCCACAGGCTACCGCCAGTCAACGTATCGAATTCCGCCATTGGCTGGATGCTGACCTTGCGCATCTCGCCGCCTTCGAAAGTACCGAGCGTCTGTGGCGCCAACTTCAAGCACCGGCTGCCGTCATAGGCGCCAGCGGCTGGCATCGCCGCAAACGTCGCAGTTATCTGTTCTGGTGTATGGCGACAGCGTTTTTGTGCAGCCTGCTCATGACGGCGGAAGCTTTTGCCTTGCTCGGTCAGACCTGAAGCACTGAGTGACCGATTCACACACCTTCACGTCGCAGCGACGCGCATTGCTTCGCGCAGGTTCCGTGTAAAGTAGCGCCATAACTGGCACTAACGTACACAGGAACTGACCGTGACCTCTCTCAAAATCAGCGCAGACTTCGATAGCGGCAATATCGAAGTGATAGACGCGAGCAACCCTGCACAGATCCAGTTGGCCATCCGCCCGGACACCCGCAGCCCGCATTTTCAGTGGTTTCACTTTAAGGTCGAAGGCCTGCAGACGGGCCAGGTCCATAGGTTCAGCCTGACCAATGCCAGTCAGTCCAGCTACAACAATGCCTGGACTGGCTACAACGCAGTGGCATCCTACGATCATCAGACCTGGTTTCGGGTGCCCTCCACATTCGACGGCCGCGCGCTGAATTTCAGCCTGACGCCCACTGGCGAGCACGTCTGGTTTGCCTATTTCGAACCCTACAGTCGCGAGCGCCATGACTGGCTCATTGGTCAGGCCCTGGAAAAGGCTGGCACTGAACTGCTGGCCACAGGCAAGAGCGTTGAAGGCCGTGAGATTCCGCTGCTACGGCGCGGCAATGGCGCCGAGGGCAAACGCAAAATCTGGATCATTGCTCAGCAACATCCCGGCGAGCACATGGCTGAATGGTTCATGGAAGGTGTGATCGAGCGCCTGCAACAGCAGGATGATCCGGTGCTGAATGCCCTGCTGGAAGTCGCCGACCTGTACCTCGTCCCGCACATGAACCCTGACGGTTCGTTCCACGGGCATTTGCGCACGAATGCCAACGGCAAGGACCTCAACCGTGCCTGGCAGGACTCCACCCCGGAAACCAGCCCGGAAGTATTCTTCGTCAAGGAACAGATGGAAAAGTATGGCGTGGACATGTTCCTCGACGTCCATGGCGACGAAGAAATTCCCTATGTGTTTACTGCTGCCTGCGAAGGCAATCCGGGTTACACGCCCAAGCAGCAACAACTCGAAGCTCAGTTCCGCAGCCGTTTGAGTGAAATCACCCGGGATTTCCAGACCCGCTATGGCTATCCCCGTTCACAGCCGGGCAAGGCCAACATGAACCTGGCCTGCAATAGCGTCGGGGAAAAATACAAGTGCCTGGCGCTGACTCTGGAGATGCCGTTCAAGGACAACGACGATGCCCCGGACCTGATCACTGGCTGGGACGGCAAGCGCTCGAAACAACTGGCCAAGGATGTCTTGACCGTTCTCTCGGAAATGGCCCCGATCCTGCGCTGAAAATCATCCTGTAGGAGCTGCCGAAGGCTGCGAAAGCATTCTGTCTGATACACCGCTTCGCAGCCTTCGGCAGCTCCTACAGGAAGGTAACGCCCTTCTTTTTAGCGCTTACCCTCTCCCCCGCAACATGCTACCGAGCACCTCGTCACGCCTCACCCACGCATGAAACAGCGCGGCTGCGATGTGCGTCAGCACGGTCAGAAACAGCGTATACGCCAGCCAGCTATGAGCCTGACGTAAAAAGGCGAAGGTCCCTGCGTCCGCTGCAACGATGGAAGGCAGGCGCACCGAACTACTGAGCATGACCGGATCACCGGCGGCAGAAATCATCGCCCAACCAATCAACGGCATTGCCAGCATCAATGCGTACAACACGTAATGGGACAGCTTTGCCGCCAAAACCTGCCAGCCCGGCAAGTCAGCCGGCAATGGCGGTGTCTGGCTGGACACCCGGACGATGATGCGCAGAATCACCAGCACCAGGATCGCTATGCCCAACGGTTTGTGCAGATTGAGCAACCATTCATGTCGTTCCGACACCGAGGCCACCATCCCCGCGCCAATAAACAGCATTGCGATGATCATCACTGCCATCGACCAGTGCAGCAGGCGCGCCAGAGGAGAGAAATGCTTATTGGAGCCACTCATGATTTTTTCTCCGGGACGGGGGCGGCTTTGGGCAATTGCTCGACTTCTGCAGTGCGCCGTTTGTAAGACGTCGCGTAAGCAGCAGAACGCGCGGCCAGCAGTGGGTCATCCGAGCCACTGATGCCGGATGGCAGCACCAGCGGGTCAAAGTTGATGTCACGGCAAGCGCCGCTCAACTGCGGTTGTTCGCTTTCCAGCACCAGCGTACCGGCGTTCAACGTTTGGCGATCAGCAGGCCATTGTTTGCTGGCATCGTTGACTGGATCACTGGCACCCGCGAGAGTCAGGATCAGGTTGAAACGAACGGGGCCTGCGGCCAGTCGGTCATTCAGGTCCTGCTCCAGATAATCCTTGGCGTCCGGCGCCGGTGCCGCGGGTTGCGCGGCATCCACAGGCACCATGTTCCAGCGCACGGCCTGGCGTTTGCCATCGGCACTGACCAGATAGAACGCATTGACACTGTTGTAACTGACGGTCGCGTAGCTGGCCGACGGCTTGGCGGTCTTGACCCACGCCAGAAATGGCGCGGCTTCCGGGTGACTGGCGAAAAATGCAGGCGCCTTGGTCGGGTCAGGCTTGCCGGTTTTAGGGTCTGGCGCATTGGCCTGCAACAACCCGAAGAACGCTTCCGGCGTGCCGACCGGGAATACCGGCATGGCATTCATTCCGGTACGCCACTGCTGGCCGTCTGCCTGAGTAAAGCGCAGGGCCAGACTGCGTATCGGCGCGGCACTGTCCGGCGAATAAGGGTTGCCGGTGGGCAGCGCGAATCGTCCTTCCACTGGCGTGCGGATGGCGGTAAACAGCTGTGCACTGGAAAGATCGGCAGCAGCGCCGTTGCTTTCGAAGTAACCTGCAACGCATACCCCTTTTGGGTGATTGCGGCGATATCCGGGGAAAGTACCGTTATTGTGCTCAAGGGTATTGACCAGTTTGTCCGGAGTCAGACGCTGCGGATCGAGGTAGCCTCCCACATAGGCAAATGCGGTAGCGGCAACCAGCACCACGACGCCAATGCCCACCAGACGCAGGCCCGTTGCAGTTGGACTTAATGGAGGTCTTTGCCCCTCGGGTAACGTATCACGGTCGGTCATATACAACTCCAGGTCATCGGCTATCACGCTTTGTGGGCAGTAGGACGGAGCCGGAAAGGGTTTATTCCATCCGCCGAAAAAAATTGCACGAAGAGTGGAATAACCAATGCCGGGCGTCGTCTTGCTGCTCAGACGCTTAACACGATCATAGTTGCTGCCCAGGGAATCTGCGGTCCATGAACGAGCTCGACGCCCAACTCAGAGAGTTGATACCGCGAATGCGCAGGTTTGCCCTGTCGCTGACCCGCAACTCCAGCGGCGCTGATGACCTGGTTCAGGCAAGCCTTGAAAAAGCTTTGTCAGCCTGGAAAGACAAGCGCCCCGAAGGCGATTTGCGCGCCTGGCTGTTCTCGATACTCTATCGCCAGTTTCTCGACGCCCATCGCCGCTCGCGTCGGTACAGCCGCATGCTGGCGCTTTTTACCGGGGGCGCAGATGAGGATTACCAACCCAGCGTTGAACGCACCGTGATTGCTCAATCGACTCTTGGCGCTTTTGAGCGACTGAACACCGAGCAGCGTGCGCTGCTGTTATGGATCTCGGTGGAAGGCTTGAGCTACAAGGAAGTCGCCACGATTCTCGACGTGCCCATCGGCACGGTCATGTCGCGCTTGTCCCGCGCTCGTCAGGCCCTTCGCCAGTTCAGCGATGGCGAAATCACCACTCCTTCTCTGCGGATACTGAAATGATCACCCTGCCCCCCAGCGAACTCGACCTTCACGCTTATGTGGATCATCAACTGAGCAAGGCCGACCGCCTGCGCCTGGAAATTTGGCTGGCAGCCCATCCGCAGGTCGCGTCGCAGGTCAAAGCCTGGCAGGACGACGCGAAACGGTTGCGCACTGCAATGAGTGGCGAGCTGCAACGCGCGCCGAACCCGGAACTGGACCCGGGGTTTATCCGTCAGCGCATGCGGCGTAATCGTTATCGTCACCTGGCTACGGCGGCCATGTTGCTGTTAGCTGTCGGGGGTGGTGGTTTCAGCGGCTGGCAGGCCAGGGAAATAACCCTGGCCAGTGCAACGCCGCCGATGGCTGATGCGTTGCAGGCCTACCGGATGTTTGCTCTGGACGACAACATGGCCAGCGACTGGAGCGCGGAAAAAACCAGTGATGCACAAGGCTGGCTTGACCGTCATTTCACCCGGGCCAACCGGCTGCCCAACCTGGAAGCGGCGGGATTCAAACCGGTCAGCGGACGCATGACCACTACTGAACAGGGGGCCGCTGCCCTGGTGGTGTACAAGGACACTGAAGGCCGCACCCTGAGTTTCTACATCCGCCCGCCGGGTGCAAAAAACCGCTTGCTGCCGCGAGGCACCCGACTCGACGGTGATCTGCAAGCCGATTACTGGTCCGACGCAGGTTATAACTACGCCATGGTCACCCCGACTAAAGACCCTGCCGCCCAACTGGCCCGACAGGCGCTGCCCGGAGCGATTTGAGTTGCTGCTACCTTGTTATACGTAGGACCGGCTTTAGCCGGGAAAGCATCACTTCAGACGAAATCATCATGGAGGATGCGCCTGCCTCCTCGCGGCTGAAGCCGCTCCTACTTAGGACCGGCTTTAGCCGGGAGAGCATCATTTCAGACGAAATCATCATGGAGGATGCACCTGCCTCCTCGCGGCTGAAGCCGCTCCTACGGATTGAGTTCCCCCAAGGTGCTTTTTTGTCGATAAAACAAGGGGTTCCGTTATAGGCACACCTTCAAACCGAGTTGACCGCTTCCCGTCCAGCCACACGCCTCACAATCAACCCCGCCAACGCCAACAGCGCCAGCACGATCACCACACCCCCATAGACATTGGTCGTGGCAATCAGACCGAAGCTGTGGGCGCTCAGTCCGGCGATCAACGCCGGGATACAGAACGCCAGGTAGCTGAGCACATAGAAAGCCGACATCAGCCCCGCCCGCTCATGGGCCTGAGCCAACGGCAATAACAGACGCAAAGCCCCAAGAAAGCCTGAGCCGAAGCCGATGCCCGCAATGACCGAGCCGACGAAAAACAGCCAAAGCCAGCCAGCATTGACCGCCGTCAGAATGACCGCAACGCCAACCGGCAAACCGATCGCACCTACCCAGAGCCCCAACACCGCAGGCCGCGTACGCAAGTTGAAAATGGCCAGTGCACCGCTGATGGTCAGCGTGGCAACGGCCAGCCCGCCGTTGATTGCAGAAGTCGTCCCGGTGGCTGCAGCAAGCAACGATGGCGACAGTGACAGGAAGAAGCCACCTAATGACCAAGCGGCAATATCTACCGGCAACACCAGCCACAGCGTACGCCGGGCCTGAACAGGAACGTGCAGCGAGGGTTTCAGCGAGGCCCAGGCGCCCGGTTGACGGCTGACGGTTTCCGGAATCAGCCAAATATAAATCGCTTGTCCGACAAATGCCGCCAGCAAAAGGCAGTAGGTCAATAGCAGTGGCAGCGGCGCCAGCTCCACCAACAGCCCTGTGCCCAAAGCCCCAATCGCCATGCCGAACATCGGCGCGATGCTGTTGACCAAAGGTCCCTGTTTTTCGTCGTTGTCCAGCAAGGCAGCCCCAAGCGCGCTGCCCGCCATACCTGTCGCCAGCCCTTGAATCATCCTCGCTGCCAGCAACCAGCCGACATCAACCGCAAATATAAACAACAGCATGGAAACAATTTCCAGCAGCAGTGCCGCAAAGATCACCGGGCGCCGCCCCAGGTAATCCGACAGCGACCCCACCATCAACAGCGCTATCAGCAACGTGAACGCATATACCGCGAAAATAAGCGTCAACATCGCTGCAGAGAAACCCCAGCCTTGCTGATACAAATGGTAGAGCGGCGTCGGCGCGCTGGACGCTGCAAAAAAGCACAGGGTCGTGAATGCCAGAAATCCCAAGGCGCTGTTTCCCCGGTCAGGGTTCTGCAAAAGACGGGACATGGGTACACTCTCCGATCAGGCACATCATTAAAGCTAAGATTTAGCGTTCTGGATTGTGCGAGCTGACGCAGCTTAAAGCAAATACTTTGTGTTAAGGTCCGCCTCATGGCTATAAAAGAAGGAATTCGCACCGGCGGTCGCAGCGCTCGCGTGCAAGAGTCAATTCACAGCGCGGTGCGCGATTTACTGGTCGAAAACGACCGCGCGGCCTTGAGCGTGCCCATGATTGCTGCACGTGCGGGCGTGACACCGTCCACCATCTATCGCCGTTGGGGTGACCTGACCACGTTGCTGGCTGATGCCGCCGTTGAGCGCCTGCGCCCGGATGAGCCTATTGACTGCGGCAACCTGCGCGACGATTTGCGCACGTGGACCGAAATGTACCTTGATGAAATGAACTCGGCCCCCGGCCGGGAGATGATGCGCGATGTCGTCGCCAGCAGCGCAGCGACGTGCTCGGGCAAATGTGCCGGCATCACTCGCGATCAATTGCAGATCATCATCGACCGGGCGCTGGCCCGTGGCGAGAAAGCCCCGGACGCCAATGAGCTGATTGACACAGTGGTTGCGCCGATGATCTATCGCATTTTGTATGCAGAGGCTCCTCCGAGCCTGGAGCGCGTCCACCTATGGGTCGATCGTTGCCTGAACCTGCCCCCTGAAACCATGGGTCGTGGCTGACCCATGCATACACTCGAAGACCTGCGCGCGGGCAAGCTGGCGGGTATAAAACGTTTGGACCTGTCCTGCGGGCTGAACGAATTTCCAGTGGAAATCTTCGATCTGGCCGATTCGCTGGAAATCCTCAATCTGAGTGGCAACAACCTGAGCGTCTTGCCGGACGACTTGTACCGGCTATCGCACTTGAAAGTGCTGTTTTGTTCCGACAACCCTTTTACAGAGCTGCCGACCTGCATTGGCCGTTGTCAGAATCTGCAGATCGTCGGCTTCAAGGCGAACCAGATTTCACACGTCCCGGCCGCAGCGTTGCCACCCCGACTGCGCTGGCTGATCCTCACCGACAACCAGATCGAGCAACTGCCAGAGACGCTGGGCGAATGCCGCTCACTGCAAAAGCTGATGCTGGCCGGCAATCGTCTGACCCGCCTCCCCGCGAGTCTGGCCCAGTGTGAACAGCTTGAACTGCTGCGCATCGCAGCCAACCAATTGACCGAATTGCCTGACTGGCTGCTGCAACTGCCCTCACTGGCGTGGCTGGCCTTTGCCGGTAATCCGCTGTGCAGCGAGCCTGAAGCAAAGTCTGTACGGCAGATCCCGTGGACTGAGCTGAGTATTCAGCAGCAACTGGGTGAAGGTGCCTCCGGGGTCATCCAGCAAGCGCTCTGGCAACCATCCCGGCAAGCAGCCAGGACAGTGGCAGTCAAACTGTACAAAGGTGCCGTGACCAGCGACGGCTCGCCGCTCAACGAAATGGCCGCGTGCATCGCGGCGGGCACTCACCAGAATCTCATTGCCGTTGAAGGCCAGATCCTCGATCACCCTCAGTCATGCGCAGGACTGGTCATGCAATTGATTGAGCCGAGCTTCGTCAATCTGGCGGGTCCGCCAAGTCTGGATTCGTGCTCCCGGGATATTTACCCGAACGGTTTCCATCCGAGCAGGGAAATCGCGTTACGCATGGCCCGTGGCATCGCATCAGCCACCGCACACCTGCATCAGAACGGCATGACCCATGGCGACCTGTATGGCCACAATATTCTCTGGCACGACGACGGCGATTGCCTGTTGGGAGATTTCGGCGCTGCTTCGTTTTATTCCACGTCCGCACAGGGCGTGGCTCTGCAACGCATAGAAACGCGGGCCTTCGGGATTTTGCTGGGGGAGTTGCTGGAGCGTTGTGCCGAGCCCGTAGAAGATGCTCTGTGGGCACTGCAGGCTCGCTGTATTCAGCCGAATGTCAGCCAGCGACCGACGTTGCGAGAGGTTGAGCAGGCTTTGACTAAAGGCCCGTAGAAAATGCTGCGCGAGATAAGGCTCTGCAAATTTTGAGTTGAAACGGTGTACCTGTGGGAGCCGGGCTTGCCCGCGATAAGGCTGGACGCGATCCAACGTCAACCGCGTACAGTCTTATCGCGGGGACTAATA
>NZ_JAGTPI010000096.1:0-13852 GCF_021147825.1 Pseudomonas quasicaspiana | reverse complement strand
CGCCATGCAAACCCAATCCCGTGGGAGCGAATTCATTCGCGAAAGGGCCAGTACATTCGCAGCACATGTATGGCCTGAAATACCGCCTTCCCGAATGAACTCGCTCCCACCGCTCCAACAGGTGCTGCGGGCGGCTGAAGGCTGAGCTAACGCTGAATCCGCTCAACGATGGCATTCAGCAGCACATCGCAGCCCATGCGGGCATCTTCAGGGAAAACGTCCTCGGCTTCGTTGTGGCTCAGCCCGTCAACACAGGGGATGAACACCATCGTGGTGGGGCAGTGCCGGGCGAGCAGGATGGCGTCGTGACCTGCGCCGCTGACGATGTCCTGATGCGGATACCCCAGCGCCTCGACGGCACGGCGCACTGCCGCGACGCAATCCTTGTCGAACGGTGTGGCCGGGCTTAGCCAGTGGCGCTGTATGTCCAGGGTCAATCCGCGGACGTCCGCTACCTGCTGAAAACGCTGTCGGACCAGCTCCTCCATCAGCGCAATCTGCCCGTCTTCGTGGTGACGCAAATCCACCGTGAAGTTCACGCTGCCGGCAATGGTGTTGCGCGATGATTTGGCGATGCTCAACTGGCCAATCGTGACCAGTCCCTTGGGCGCGAACTCTTCAGCCAGGGCTTCAAGTTTCGCAGCCATTTGCGCCACACCAAACAAAGCGTCCTTGCGCAGTTTCATCGGTGTGGTCCCGGCGTGGGCGCTCTGGCCTTTGACCTGAACGTCCAGCCAGCAAATGGCCTGACCGCCCGTCACCACACCCACCGGAATGCCGTTGTCTTCAAGGATCGGCCCCTGCTCGATGTGCGCTTCGAAATACGAATCGAAAGGACGCTTGAAGGGTTGCTCACCCACGTGCCCGGTGGCGTCCAGCGCTTGAGCGACGCTGATACCGTCGGCATCGCATGCATCCAGCGCTGTCTGGAGTGCCAGAGTGCCGGTGAAAACTGCAGAGCCAAACATGGCTGGCGTGAAGCGCGCGCCTTCTTCGTTGGTCCACACCGCGATTTCAATAGGCCGTTGGCTCTGGATGCCTTGTTCGTTCAGACAGCGAACCACTTCCAGGCCGCTCAGGACCCCGTAGATGCCATCGAAGCGACCGCCTTTGGGCTGAGTGTCGAGATGGCTGCCCATCACGATCGGCTCAAGCTTATCGTTCAGCCCTGCACGGCGGGCGAACAGGTTGCCGATGGCATCGAAGCTGAGGGTCATGCCTGCTTCCCGACACCAGCTCATGAACAGCTCACGGCCTGCTTTGTCCTCCGCAGACAGGGCCAGACGGCAGTTGCCGCCCTTGGCGGTGGCACCGATTTGGGCCATGTCCATCAGGCTGGCCCAGAGGCGATCGCCGTTGGATTCAAGTACATTCATCGCTCAACCTCTTGCATGTCGCTTCAGTAGCCCAGCGTTGGGTCCACCAGATTATTCAGGGGTTCGCCATTGAGCAGTCGGCGGGCGTTTTCCGCGACCTGCAGTGCAATGCAATCGTCGGAGGCGGCGGAGGCCATGTGCGGAGTGATGATCACTCCCGGCATCTGCCACAAACGATCGTCCACCGGCAGCGGTTCCTGATCGAATACATCCAGCACCGCGCCGCGCAAATGCCCGCTGGCCAGGCCCTGTTGCAGGTCATCGACGATCAGGTGTTGCCCGCGTCCGGCATTCACCACTACCGCACCGGGAGCCAGGGCGGCAAAGGTCTTGCCGCACAGAATGCCTCGGGTGGCGTCGGTCAGGGGCAGCAGGTTGACCAGCATGTCCAGGCCGTCGAGGAATCCGTCGAACTGCTCGTCACCGTGATGACAGATCACTCCGGGAATTTCTCGCGGGCTACGTGCCCAGCCACTCACCGCATAGCCAGCACCGGCCAGATCACTGGCGATTGCCGCACCCAGCGAACCCAGGCCCATGACACCCACTCTGAACTGCCCGGCAGGACGTTGTGGGTGACGTTGCCACGCGCTTTGACGCTGCTGTGCGGCCACGCGATCAAAATCACGGTGAAAATGCAGCACCGCCCAGCGCACGTATTCGGTCATCCCACGTCGATGATCAGGGTCCACCACGCGGCAGGCGGGAAGGTCCGCCCGACTCGGGTCGGTGCGCAAATGATCAACCCCCGCAGCCACCGAATGCACCAGTTGCAGGTTGGGCAGGCTTGCCATGCTGCCCGCGGGTGGATACCAGCAGGCCGCGATTTGCGCCTCGACGGCGGCCGGGTCATCGGGCAATACCACCTTGAGTTCAGGCGCGTTACGGGCGAATGCGACTTGCAGTTCGCTGTTCAGAACGGTGTCATTGGTCAACAGGACGACGGTGGTCATGAGCAGTAGGACTCGCGTTGGTCTTCGATCAGGGTAAGCGCGGCGTTCCAGCTCAACTGAATGATCTCTGCGGCTTCATCGCGATCAAACTGTTGGGCGGTCAAACGGCATACTTCCTCGCTGGGTTGCACGAGTTTACTGTTCCCGGACAGTGCTTGAACCTGTGCCTGACACGCCCGCTCCAGAAAATGGATTTCATGGAACGCCTGGGCCACGCTGCCACCGCCCGCCAACAAGCCGTGATTGCGCAGGATCATCGCTTTATGGGGGCCTAAATCTGCCACCAGGCGTTCACGTTCTTCCAGCGACAGGGCGATGCCTTCATAGGTGTGATAACCCAGCTTGCCGTAGAACTTGAGCGCATGTTGAGTGATCGGCAACAGGCCATGCTCTTGCGCGGCGACTGCCATACCGGCTGCGGTATGGGTATGGATCACGCAGTTCAGGTCTTCCCGTGCCATGTGGATAGCGGAGTGGACAACGAAACCTGCGGCATTTACCCGGCTGTTTTCAACATCGCCATTGACCACCTGGCCATGCTGATCGATCCGCACCAGATCACTGGCTTTCATCCGGTCGAAGATCACCCCGTAACGGTTGATCAGAAAGTGATGTTCGGGACCGGGGATGCGCAGGCTGATGTGCGTGTCGATCAAATCAGTCATGCGAAAGTGCGCCACCAGCCGATACAACGCGGCCAGTTCACAGCGGGCCTGCCATTCCACAGCGTCGATAGAATCCGGGGTATTCATGAAAGCTCCTTGTTGAACGCTGACTGTTGTGTGGTGCTGTCGTCACCGCGCAGACGCGCCAGACCACAGACGCCAAACAGCGAAATGCCTGCCAGCACGCTGAAGAAAATCGCCAGTGGCAGCCATTGCCCGGCGTAGTGAGTGGCCAGCAACGTGCCGATGATGGGCGTGCTGCCACCGGCAATCGCACAGATCAGTTGGTAAGCGATAGATATCCCGCTGTAACGCAAATGCGCCGGGAATGCCTGAGCCATGTAACCGGCAATCACTGCGTAAAGCGCTGACAAGGTGATCACAGCCATGGCGATGCCCAGGGTCATCAACGCCAGGTTCTGGGTGCCGACCAGCAGAAACATCGGGTACGGCATGAACATCGAGAGCAGGGCGGTCAGCATCAGGAACCGGCCTTCGCCGATACGCTCGGCCAGCAATGCGCTGATGGGCTGGGAAATGAATTGCAGGACGGTCACGATAAACAGGCAATCCAGAATGGTCGCCCGTGAGATGCCCTGATACTGGGTCACGTAAGTGATCATGAAGGTGTTGGTGAAGAAGAAGCCCGCCGAGCCGATGGTCACCGCGCAGGCAGCGAAGAAAATCTGTCGCCAGCAGGTCCGCAGCACGTCCAGCACCGGGTACTTGGCGGTTTCGCCTTTCTCCGCGACTTCCTTGAATTCCGGTGACTCTTCAACGCCAAAGCGGATAGCCAGGCCAATCAGCATCAATACGCCGCTGGCGAGGAACGGCAAACGCCAGCCCCAGTCGGCAAATTCAGCAGGCTCCAGAGATGTAACCAGTCGAAACGCAATCAACGCCAGCAGCAAGCCTGCAGGGCTGCCCAGTTGCGCAAAGGAGGCATAGAACATCTTACGGCCCTTAGGCGCATGTTCGCTGGCCATCAGTACTGCGCCGCCCCATTCGCCACCAACCGAAATGCCTTGCACGATGCGCAGCGCCACCAGACCAATGGGTGCCCAGATGCCGGCGCTGGCGTAGCTCGGCAGCAAGCCTATTCCCGTGGTCGCCAACCCCATCAGCAGCATGGTGAACAGCAACATTTTTTTACGCCCAAGCCGATCTCCCAAGTGACCGAACACCATCCCGGCCATGGGCCGTGCGATGAAGCCGACCGCGAAGGTGCCAAAGGCGGCGAGGGTGCTCAGGCCTGGCGTATCGCTGGGGAAGAACACCTGGCCGAGGATCAGCGCGGCGGCTGTGGCGTAGATGTAGAAGTCGTAAAACTCGATGGTGGTGCCGATGAATGCCGCGGCAGCTGCGCGACGAGGCTGGTTGGACGAGGTTCGCATGCAAGGCCCTTTTAGTATTGGCGTTATGGCAGGGATTGAGGCTGATCACGTAGCGCTCTGTGGCGCTTCCCTGCTTTATCGCTCGCTGCCTATAATTAATCAATTTGCTAATACTTATTTTATGTATTAGTCAGGCTACTAATGGTGCATTGATGGACAACGACGAATTAGTCGAAGCACAGGGCAAGTGGCAAGGTCGGCGTTTTCTCAATGATCGACTGGACTGGAACCTGCTGCGCACTTACCTGGCTATCGGTCAGGAACGCAGTATCAGCCGTGCGGCAGCCAGGCTTTTCGTCACGCAATCAGCGGTCAGTCAGTCGCTCAAACGGCTTGAGGAACAGCTCGATTGCGCGCTGATTGTGCGCAAGGGGCCGCGCTTCGACCTGACTCAGGCCGGGGAAGAGGTGTTTGGCATTGCCCAGGAGATGTATGGCAATGTCTCCCGCCTGGGCACCGCGGTCGAGGGCGCCGAGGAAGAAGTCGTTGGCAAAGTGCGTGTGCTGTCCATCAGTCATGTGCAGTCACCGCTCTATGACGACTTTCTTGCGGACTTCCACCTGCTGCATCCGCGTGTCGAGCTGGAACTTGAAGTCATGCGCAGTTCAGATATTCAGAGCTCGCTGAACCAGAAAACCGCCAGCCTCGGCATTGGACTGTGCCGCTTTCCCCAGGCAAAACTGGAGCGAGTGCTGTTGATGCGCCAGCGCTATGCATTCTTCTGTGGCAAACGACACCGGCTGTTCGGCAAACGCGGACTGGCGCTGGATGCGTTACAGGGCGAAAACTTTGTCAGTTTCACCAGCGACCAGTTGGGCGGCAATCTCTCACCGCTGACGGTGTTCCGCGATCAGCAGGGGTTCACCGGAAAAATCGTCGCATCATCGCCCAGCTTTGAAGAGATTCGCCGGTTGATCATCGCCGGATATGGCATCGGTTGTTTGCCTGAACATCTGGTGGACAACGATTTGCACAACGGGCTGATCTGGCGTTTACCACCGGCTGACGGCGTGGTCGATGTCGATATGTTTTTGATGTGGAACCGCGATCAAAGGATGAACCGCGCCGAAACGGTTTTTATCGAGTCGTTTCGGCAGGTCATTGAAGGAGCGCTTTGATCAGCAGGTAGTTACGCGTGCCAGCCTAATTGGCTGGAAATGCGTTGCGTGGCTTCCACCAGTTGCTTGACGTAGTCCTGCTTGAGCTCTTCTCGAAAGCGGAAGCAGGGAAATGACACACTCATGCCGCCGATCACATGCCCAAAACGGTCGCGAATCGGCGCCGCCAGACAGCGCATGTTGTCTTCAAACTCTTCATGGTCTTCGGCATAACCCTGTTCGCGAACCACCTGCAGTTCCTGCAAATAAGCATCGACTGTGGTCAGGGTATTGGCTGTGCGGCGCTCGAAGCTCTCTTCTTGCAGGTGTGCCAGCAGCTCCGGTTGCTCAAGCCACGCCATCAACACTTTGCCGATCCCGGTGCAATACAGTGGTGCGCGTCGACCGATACGCGAGTACATGCGCAGGTTGTATTTGGAGTCGATCTTGTGCACGTAGACGATGCTGCCTTCGTCAAGAATCCCCAGATGCACTGTCTCGCCAGTCAGCTCATTGATACGGCGCATGCCCGGTTCAGCTTCGCGGACGATGTCCAGATGAGGCAGGGCTTGCGCGCCCAGTTCAAACAGCCGAACGCTGAGCCGGTAGCGTTCTTCGGCATCCTGCACGACATAGCCACGAGCCTTGAGCGACTGCAGAAAGCGGTAAACCGTGCTTTTGGACATGTCCAGTTTCTGCGCGATTTCCGATACGCCGCTTTCCTCGGGATGTTCTGCCAATGCCTCTAGTACCGCCATGGTCCGGCCCACTGCGGAGACCAGTTCATTGTTCTGGAGAGTGCTGTTGTCCATGAAGGCTCCAACGGGAACGGAAAACCCAAGGATATACGCTGGCGAGTCAAAACGCTGTTTCATTTTGCTTGACGAGGTGAAAAATCTGATCGAAACTCCGCCACAACTTGCAAGTGAAACGCCGTTTTAAAAATAATAAGGCGCGTAATGATGAAAGTGATTTCAAGACAACAGCCGCAATCCGTTTCACACAAACCCGTCAAAGTCGCGATGGTGGGTGAGTGCATGATTGAGATGAGAGCCGAGTCAGCCTCAGACTTCAGTCAGACGTTTGGGGGCGACACGCTCAACACGGCCGTTTATCTGGCCCGATTGAATTCAGCTGCGCACATCGCCGTGGAATACGTTACCGCCATTGGCGCGGACAGCTTCAGCGATGCCATGCGCCAGTTGTGGTGTGACGAAGGCGTCGGCAACCAGCACGTGCGAGTGATCGAGGACGCATTGCCGGGCCTCTACGTGATCCAGACCGATACTCGTGGTGAGCGACGCTTCGTGTATTGGCGCGGTCAGGCCGCAGCGCGACGCATGTTCGACGGGCCTGAAGCAGACACCATGCTGATGGCTCTGGCCGATTACGACTACCTCTACCTGAGCGGCATCAGCCTCGCGATCCTCACCCCCGATGGCCGCGCACGCTTGTTGAAGGCTGTAGCTCAAGCCCGCGAATCCGGCACCCGGATCGTCTTCGATAACAACTTCCGTCCCCACCTGTGGCCCGATACCAACGCTGCGCGGCAGTCCTATAGCGACATTCTGCGCCTGACTGATCTGGCCCTGATCACCTGGGATGACGACGAAGCCCTGTTTGGTTACCCAGACGTCGAGGCCTTGTTCCGTGCCTACGCACACTTCGGTGTAGGCGAAGTCGTGCTCAAGCGCGGTGCGGCGTCATGCCTGATCGACTGCGACGGCTACCGCTTCGAAGTGCCCGCCGAACTCGTCAACAACATCGTCGACACCACGGCGGCAGGCGACTCTTTCAGCGCCGGGTATCTCTCCTGTCGCTTACAAGGCGGCGAGCCTGATCTCGCCGCTCAGTGGGGGCACCGACTGGCCGCCCAAGTGGTTCAGCATCGGGGAGCACTGATCCCCAGCGCTGCCATGCCCCGTCTGGATATGCCTACCTTTTCTTTTGCCGCAGAGGCCCGCAACTGATGAAAATCATTGAAGCTCGCGTGATCGTTACCTGTCCGGGTCGCAATCTGATCACTCTTAAAATCGTCACCGATGCCGGCATCTACGGTATCGGCGATGCGACCCTGAATGGCCGTGAGCTGGCGGTGGTCGCGTACCTTGAAGAGCACGTGTTGCCTGCGCTCATCGGTCGTGATGCCCATCGCATTGAGGACATCTGGCAATACCTGTATCGCGGGGCTTACTGGCGCCGTGGCCCGGTGACCATGACCGCGATTGCTGCAGTAGACATCGCCCTGTGGGATATCAAGGCCAAGGCCGCCAACATGCCGCTTTATCAGTTGCTAGGTGGCAAGAGCCGCGAGCGGGTGATGGTCTACGGGCATGCCACGGGGAAAGACATCGAAGGTTGCCTGGACGAAGTCGCTCGCCATGTCGAACTGGGTTACAAGGCGGTGCGCGTGCAATGCGGGATTCCCGGCATCGCCACCACTTATGGCGTCGCCAAGCGCAGTGGCGAACGCTATGAACCGGCCGACAGCGACCTGCCTGCCGAACATATGTGGGACACCGCCAAGTACCTTAACTATGTGCCCAAACTGTTTGCGGCCGTTCGTGAGCGTTTTGGTGATGACCTGCACATTCTGCATGACGTTCACCATCGCCTTACACCGATCGAAGCGGGGCGCCTGGGCAAATCCGTAGAGCCGTACAACCTGTTCTGGCTGGAGGACTGCACCCCGGCAGAAAATCAGGAGGCGTTTCGCCTGATCCGTCAGCACACCACCACGCCACTGGCGGTGGGTGAGGTCTTCAACTCGATTCATGACTGCCGCGAGCTGATTCAGGAACAGTTGATCGACTACATCCGTGCCACCCTGGTTCACGCAGGTGGCATTACCCATGTGCGACGGATTGCCGATTTCGCTGCGCTGTTTCAGGTGCGCACCGGCTTTCACGGCGCCACCGACCTGTCGCCAGTGTGCATGGGCGCTGCCCTGCATTTCGATACCTGGGTGCCCAACTTCGGCATTCAGGAGCACATGCCTCACGACGAACGCATCGACGAAGTCTTTCCTCATGCCTATCGCTTTGAAGACGGCCATTTCACCCCGGGCGAAACCCCGGGCCATGGCGTCGACATCGATGAAACCCTCGCAGCGAAATATCCCTACAAACGCGCCAGTCTGCCGGTCAATCGCCTGGAAGACGGCACGCTCTGGCACTGGTAAGACAATCAAATCATCACAACAAGAACATCAGGCGGCGGCCGCCCTGACAGGAGTTACCCGATGAAAGCCTTTCAAGTAAGAGCACCTTTTGAGTTCGGCCTGGCCCACGTCGAGGTGCCGCAAATCGCACCCGGCGAAGTCAAGGTAGACGTGGCCTACGCCGGTATCTGCGGCTCGGACATGCACATCATCCACGGCCAGAACGCTTTCGTGCGTTTCCCTCGAGTAACCGGCCATGAGTTCTCTGGCGTGGTGCGCGAAGTGGGTGAAGGCGTCGAACACCTCAAGGCTGGCGACCGCGTGTGCATCGACCCGGTAATCAGCTGCGGGACTTGCTACCCGTGCCGGATCAATCGCCCCAACGTCTGCACCAAGCTGCAAGTGATTGGCGTGCACCGCGACGGTGGTTTCAGCGAGCAGGTCTGCGTCCCGGCCAGCAACGCCCATCGTCTTCCTGACTCGATGTCTCTGAGTCACGCGGCGCTGGTGGAGCCTTACTCCATTGCGCTCAACGTGCTGGATCGCATGCACGTGCATCCGGGAGACAGTCTGCTGATCTATGGGGCTGGCGTGATTGGCCTGACCCTGGTGCAGATGGCCCGGGCGCTGGGTTTGACCGACATTACTGTCACCGACGTGATTGATGCGCGTCTGGAAACCGCCAAAGCCCTGGGCGCCAGCCGTACCCTCAACGGTCAGGCTGTCGATGTCGAAGCCACGATGCTTGAGTTGACCCACGGCGAAGGCGTGCCGCTGATTGTCGATGCGGCGTGCATTCCGTCCTTGATGCCGCAAATGGTCCGACTGGCCTCACCAGCCGGGCGCATTGGCCTGCTGGGCTTCAATGCAACCCCGAGTGATCTGGTGCAACTGGAGATGATCAAGAAGGAGCTGACGCTGGTGGGCTCGCGCCTGAACAACCGCAAGTTCCCCAGGGTGATCGAGCTAATTGCCAGCGGCAAATTACAGGTTCAGGAACTGGTCAGCCATCAAGTGTCTTTCGACGAGATGCCAGCGGCCATCGACCTGATCGAAAACCATCCTGAACAGACCCGCAAGGTGCTGGTGCAGTTGGGTGAAGCGCGTCACTAGTCCGATGTAGATACGAGTGCCCCTTTGGGCACCCTCACCGAATAAACATAAAAAGCGGGAGGTTCCAATGTTTGGTCAAGGTCGTACGTTAATTATCATCATGCTGTTCCTGGCAGGCGTCATTAACTACCTGGATCGCTCGGCATTGTCCGTGGCAGCCCCTTTCATCCAGAAGGACTACGGTCTGACGACGGGTGAGATGGGCATGATCTTCAGTAGTTTTTTCGTCGGCTACGCGGCGTTCAACTTTATCGGTGGCTGGGCGGCTGACCGCTACGGCGCGAAAACCACGCTACTGCTGGCGATGGTGTTGTGGTCGTTGTTCAGCGGCTTGACGGTGTTGACCGTAGGCTTCGCCTCGCTAGTGCTGATCCGCATCCTGTTCGGCATGGGTGAAGGGCCGTTGAGCGTCACCACCAGCAAGATGGTCAACAACTGGTATACGCCAAAACAGCGTGCCAGGGCGCTGGGGTCGTCGATGTCCGGTACACCTCTGGGCGGCGCGATTTCCGGGCCGGTAGTGGGCTTCATCGCCATTAGCTACGGCTGGAAAGTGTCGTTCATTATCATCATGGTGGTAGGGCTGATCTGGGCGGCAGTGTGGTTCAAGTTCGTCAAGGACAAGCCTGAAGGCAAGGTGGCCGAGGAAATCCAGCGCGCCGAAGGCACCAGCGAAGTGGCTTCGTTGCCGGTGCATCCGCTGCGTTATTACCTGAAACAACCTACCGTGCTGTTCACTTCACTGGCGTTCTTTTCCTATAACTACACGCTGTTCTTCTTCCTGACCTGGTTCCCCAGCTACCTGACCATGGCTCACGGTCTGAACGTCAAGGACATGAGTATCGCCACCGTCATTCCATGGCTGCTGGGTTTCCTCGGTCTGGCGCTGGGCGGTTTCATCTCCGACTTCGTGTTCAAGAAGACCGGGCGGATGATGTTCTCCCGCAAAGTGGTGCTGGTCACGTGCCTGCTGGCTTGCGCAGGCTGTATTGCACTGGCTGGCATTGTCAAAACCCTTTATCCGGCGGTCATTCTCGTCGCACTGGCGGTGTTTTTCCTGTACCTGACCGGCGCCATTTACTGGGCGATCATTCAGGACACCGTGCCTGCCGCCCGAGTCGGTGGCGTCAGCGGCTTCATGCATTTCCTGGCGAACACCTCGGGCATTATTGGTCCGACCCTGACCGGTTTTCTGGTGCAGTTCACCGGCTCGTTCACCAGCGCATTCCTGCTGGCAGGGCTGTTGACCGTCATCGGCGCGGTCTGTGTGGCGCGCTACGTAAAACCGCTAAGCGCTGCAGACACCGGTGAAGCGGCTGTCCCGGTTCCGCAACATGATTCGGCCTTGAGCCATCCCAGAACATAAGGAGTGTGTCGATGCCGACTGTTAACCGCGTGCCCGCTACCGGCACTGCTTCAGAGCCAGAAGCCGTCATTGGAATCGTGCATCTGGGCCTGGGGGCGTTTCATCGCGCCCATCAGGCGGTCTACCTGCAACGTAACCTCAATCGTCATGGCCAGAGCGACTGGGGCCTGTGCTGCGCCAACCTGCGCTCCAATCGAGCAGTGGTTGATCTGCTGCGTGAACAGGACTGTCGCTACCATGTGGCTGAGTACAGCGACCGCGAACAGGTGACGCTGCGCGAAATTGCCGTCGTGCGCGAAGCGCTGTATACGGGAGAGGGCGGTGATGAGCTGGAGTTGCTGTTGCAGCGTATGGCCGCGCCGCAAACGCGGATTGTCACGCTCACCGTCACCGAAAAAGGCTACTGGGTGAGTCCTTCTACGGGGCAATTGCGCCTTGAAGACCCGACGATTGCCCATGACATTGCCCATCCGCAAACGCCGCGTTCGGCACCAGGCATCGTCCTCGAAGCCTTGCGCCGCCGTCGCGCTGCTGGCATCCCGGCGTTCACCGTCCTGTGCTGCGACAACATGCCTGACAACGGTCAGCGTACCCGGCAGGCGGTACGCGGTCTGGCAGCAGAACAGGATGAAGAGCTTGCGCAGTGGGTTGACCAGCATGTGGCGTTTCCCAGCTGCATGGTCGACCGGATTGTCCCGGCCATGACGGCAGAGTCTTTCAGTCGTCTGGAGCAGCAACTGGACTGCCACGACCCTGCGGCGGTGGTGTGTGAAAGCTTCAGCCAGTGGGTCATCGAGGACAACTTTCCGCTGGGTCGCCCTGACTGGGAGGTGGAAGGCGTACAGATGGTCGAGGACGTGCAGCCCTTCGAAACGATGAAGCTGCGCATGCTTAACGGCAGCCATTCGCTGTTGGCTTACGTGGGCGTGCTGGCAGGTCATGAGTTGGTATTCGAGGCGGTCAATGATGCCCGGATGGCAGGTCTCATTGAGCATTACATGGCCCATGAAGCCGCACCCACGCTGGACATGCCGCCTGGCATCGATCTTTCGCTCTATGCCCGGGATCTGATCGCGCGCTTTGCCAATGACAGCCTGCAACATCGTCTGCGGCAGATTGCCATGGACGGCTCGCAAAAACTGCCGCAACGCTGGTTGCTCGGTGCACAGCAGTTGCTCGACGAAGGGCGCGATATCGCTTGTACGGCTTTGGGTATTGCAGCCTGGATTCGCTACTGCACACAAACCACGACCCAAGTCGTAGACGACCCGTTGAATGCCACCTTTGCCGATCTGGCGGGACGCTTTGACGGCGCGCCTCTGGTGGATGCGTTTTTGGAACTGGATGAAGTATTCCCGACCGCACTGGCGAAGCGACCGGCGTTTCGCGACGCGGTGCAACAGGCTTATGGCTCGCTGGTTGGCGAAGGCATCAGCAGCGTGTTGCAACGCTTCGCTGGGCACAACTAACAAGAAAAGGAGAAGCATATGGAACAGACATGGCGCTGGTTTGGCCCCAAAGACCCGATTTCTCTGGCGGACGTCCGGCAAACCGGTGCGACCGGCATCGTCACCGCACTGCATGAAATCCCCAACGGCGAAGTGTGGCCGGTAGAGGCCATTGCGGCGCGCAAGCAGATGATCGAAGCCGCAGGTCTGACCTGGTCAGTGGTGGAGAGCATCCCAGTACACGAAGACATCAAGCGCGGTTGCGGTCGCCGTGACGAGTACATCGCCAACTATCAGCAGAGCGTGCGTAACCTGGCCAGCTGCGGCATTGATATCGTCTGCTACAACTTCATGCCGGTGCTGGACTGGACACGTACCGACCTGGCCTGGGAACTGGCGGATGGTGGCTGGGCGCTGCGGTTCGATCAGACTGCATTTGCTGCATTCGACCTGTTCATCCTCCAGCGTCCGGGGGCAGAGGCGGAGTACAGTGCCGAGGATATACAGCAGGCCAAAGCCTGTTTCGAGGGGCTGACCGCCAGCCAGAGTCAGGCGTTGGTCAATACCCTGATTGCAGGTTTACCGGGTGCTGAAGAGCATTACACCCTGGAAGATTTTCGCGCTTTGCTGAGCACTTACGCGGATATCGACGAAGCCAGATTGCGTGAGCATCTGGGCTATTTTCTGCGTGCATTGATTCCGGTGGCAGAAGAAGTCGGTGTGCGGATGGCGATCCATCCGGATGATCCACCTCGGGCGTTGTTGGGGCTGCCCCGCATCCTGTCAACTGCTGCCGATGCCCAATGGCTGCTGGACGCCGCGCCAAGCCGGGCCAATGGTCTGACGTTCTGTACCGGTTCTTATGGCGTGCGCGAAGACAACGATCTTGTGGCGATGGCGAAGCACTTTGCACCTTACATCTACTTCACGCATTTGCGCTCGACCCGCCGAGAGGCCGATCCGCGCAGCTTCCACGAGGCTCATCATCTGGACGGTGATGTGGACATGGTCGGGGTTATCCGCGAGCTGGTCACCGAGGAGCGCAGACGCGAACGCGAAGGCGGCCCGCGCCTGCCGCTGCGTCCGGATCACGGCCATCAATTACTCGACGACCAGCACCGCAAGAGCAATCCTGGCTACTCGCTAATTGGTCGACTCAAAGGCCTGGCAGAAATTCGGGGTGTGGAACTGGCAGTGCGGCAACAGCTGAGCTGAAAGACCTCAGCGCCTGAATCGCGGGCAAGCCTCGCTCCCACAGGGGAATGCGATCTCATGTGGGA
>NZ_JAGTPI010000095.1:0-14885 GCF_021147825.1 Pseudomonas quasicaspiana | reverse complement strand
TATTCATCGACTGACAGACCGAATCGCGGGCAAGCGCGCTCCTACAGGGTCCGTGTTTGCTGCGCGACAGCGTGGTGTCAGGGACACCGGGGCGACTCCTACAGAACATGCATTTCAATAGAATTACTTACCCCGCATCGCCGCGACCAACTGGTCAACGTTGTACTTGAACATTTGCACATAGCTGGCCGCTGGCCCATTGGCTGGCGACAGCGCTTCCACATATAACTCGCCACCGGGCTTGGCACCGCTGGCATCGGCGATCTGTTTAACCAGGCGCGGATCACCGGAGTTCTCGAAGAAGTACGCACTGACGTGCTCGGCCTTGATCTGCCGGATCAATTTGCCCACATCCGCCGCCGACGCTTCAGATTCGGTCGAGAATCCCAGAGGCGACAGGAACGTCACACCATACGCATCGCCAAAGTAGCCAAACGCATCATGGGAAGTCAGCACTTTGCGTTGCGCCACCGGGATCGACTGGATTTGTGTCCTCGCATAGCTGTCCAGCGCTTGAAGCTGCTGGGTGTAGCGCTCGCCATTGGCCTTATAAAGACTCGCGCCCGCCGGATCGGCTTTTTCCAGCGCGGCAACGATATTGCGCACGTAGATCACCGCATTAGCGGCGCTGTTCCAGGCGTGGGGGTCGGTGATGCGTTCGCCATCCTCTTCCATGCTGCGGGTCTTGATCCCGTTGGACAGCACCACAGGCTCGCCTTTGTAACCTGATGCCTTGATCAACCGATCCATCCATCCTTCCAGATGCAAGCCGCTGACAAAGACCAGATCGGCCTTCTTCAACGCTTGGGCGTCAGCCGGGCTGGGCTCATAGACATGCGGATCGCCGTTGGGGCCGATCAGCGACGTGACATGTACCCGATCGCCGCCAACGTTCTGCACCATGTCGGCAATGACGGTGAATGAAGCGACGGCTTCCAATGGTTTGGCCTGGGCCAGAACGCTAAACGCGGACAGCACAAGGGCTGCCATCGAACTCAACAGCATTGATCGTTTCATGACGTTCCTCTTGGATCAGTGGGTCAGGTGGGATTGGGGAAACAGGCCGCGCAGGATGCCCGTGCGGCCGAACAACAGAGAAAAGCCATAGCAAGCGCTAGCGGTCAGGACGATGGCAGGCCCTGAGGCAACACCCATGTGGTAGGAAATGATCAATCCGATCAGCCCTGACAAGGTGGCAACCAGCGTCGAGATCGCCACCAGCGCGCTCAATGAAGTGGCCCAGAAACGCGCCGCCGTAGCCGGTAGCATCATCATGCCGACCGCCATCAAGGTGCCCAGCGCCTGAAAGCCCGCCACCAGATTGAGCACCACTAACAGCAGAAAAAGTACGTGATACAGGGAGCCACGCCCGCCGACGGCCCGCAGGAAGCCGGGGTCAAAACATTCCAGGACCAATGGCCGATAAATCAGCGCCAGCAGAATCACCGTGAACGAAGCGATGCCGCCGACCATGTAGATCGCGTCGGCATCGATAGCCAGAATGGTGCCGAACAGCACATGCAACAGATCGACGTTGGAGCCGTGCAGGGAAACGATCATCACCCCGGCTGCCAATGAGGTGAGATAGAAGCTGGCAAAACTGGCGTCCTCACGCAGCGTCGTCAAACGGCTGACCAGTCCCGACAACAGCGCGACCGCCAGACCTGCGATCAAGCCGCCGATGCCCATGGCAGGCAGCGACAAACCAAAAAACAGAAAGCCCAGTGCAGCGCCTGGCAACACCGCATGACTCATGGCATCGCCCACCAGACTCATGCGCCGCAGCATCAACAAAACGCCCACCGGTCCCGAGCCAATGCCCAGCGCCAGACAAGCCACCAGGGCACGGCGCATGAAGCCGAATTCGATGAAAGGTTCGATTAATAAGGTGTAGAGGGTCATGATGGCACCCTCAGAGTCCGGACGCGGGACCTGACTCGAATCCGGCTTTCTGTAGGAGTGAGCTTGCTCGCGATGCGGTATACCAGCAAAAAAGTAATCGTCTGACCTGACGCCATCGCGAGCAAGCTCACTCCTACAGGACATCGCACCCCGGGAGAAATCACAGAGCCTTCTCCCCACACAACTCCGCATCCGCACCCCAGAACTCGGCCATGTTCCGCGCCTTGCGCAGGTTTTCGACGTTCAGCACGTCGGCAGTCGCGCCCCAGGCAATGGCTTCCCGGGCCATCAACAGGGTTTGCGGAAAGTGTTGGCGCACCTGATCGATGTCATGCAGCACCGCGATGACGGTTCTGCCCTGCCCGTGCCAGACCCGGACCAGTTCCAGCAGATCCCGAGTGGTGCGTGCATCGATCGCAGTGAAGGGTTCGTCGAGCAGGATGACCGCAGCGTCCTGCAGCAATAGCCGGGCGAACAGCACTCGCTGAAACTGCCCGGACGACAGTGAGCCAATGCTACGTGACTCAAAACCTTCCAGCCCGACGGCTTGCAGTGATTCCCGGGTGCGTTTCGCCAGGTCGCGAGTCAACCCACGGAATGCGCCGATACTGCGCCACGCACCCATGGCAACGGTGTCCGCGACGCTCAGTGGAAAGCTGCGATCGATTTCCGCTGCCTGGGGCAGATAACCGAGGGTTTTGGTCGCCAGATTGCCGCGGTCGACCCGTCCTGCCGCCGGTTTCAGGGTGCCCGCGATAGCTTTGATCAAGGTCGATTTGCCCGCGCCGTTAGGCCCGACAATCGCCGTCAGGCTACCGGCCTCGAAGCACCCATTAAGGTGATGCACCGCAGCCCGCCGTTCGTAGGCAACGGTGAGATTTTTGAGGGAAATAGCGGCGCTCATGGAATGGCCACCGCCCAGACGATGGCCAGCCACAGAAATATCAGCATGCTCAGGGCGAGCACGACTCGCTTCCATGCCGACTGGGCGAGGACCGAACCGGCGATGGACGGAACACGTGGAGCTTTCATGAATCAGTAACCTGCAACGATTCGTTACAGTATTACATAGCGCTCACTCTAAATGTTATGAAATAACATTTATGTTCACTACCCTCCAATAGCAACAAAGCCCTTTTGCAGATCCTCGATCAGCGCTCCCACATCCTCCAGACCAATGTGCAAGCGCAGCACCGGGTTCAGCGCTTTGTCTGCCAGATTCTTCCGATCACTCAGATCAGCGACGGTAATCAAGCTCTCGTAACCGCCCCACGACGCGCCCAGTCCGAACAGACTCAAGGCGCCGATGAAAAGGTCCAGTTGAGCAGGATCGGCATTCACCAGTTCGAACGACAACAAGCCATTGCTGCCACTGAAGTCGCGCTTGAACAACGCGTGATGCGGATGCCCGACCAGCGCCGGATGAAAGACCTTCTTGACCAGAGGTTGCGCCTGTAGCCAGTGGGCAATTTCCAGCGCCTGACGCTCGTGCACATCCAGCCGCGAGGCCAGTGTTCGGGCGCCGCGCAACACCAGATAAGCATCGTCCGGGCTGACGGTGTTGCCGAAGGTTTCGCTCATCCGTCCCAAAGCGGGCCACACCTCTTTGCGCGTGCAAACGCTGCCCATTACCACATCGCTGTGGCCGCAAATGTATTTGGTCAACGCCATGATCGAGATGTCGGCACCCAGCGTCAGTGGCCGATACAGGTAGCCCGAACCCCAGGTGTTGTCGACTGCCAACAGAATGCCCCGGGGTTTGCACAGTGCTGCGATGGCTGGCAGATCGCACAGCTCGTAGAGCAACGAACCCGGCACTTCGGCGTAGACCATTCTGGTGTTGGCTTGCAGCAGACCTTCCAGCCCGCGCCCATCGGCCGGGAAGTAACCGACCTCGATACCGAACGGGACGAGAAACTCCGCGGCCAGCCTGCGTACCGGACCGTAGACCGCGTCGGTGAGCAGTACATGATCGCCGGGACGCAGATAGGCCAGAAAAGTTTGCGCCGCAGCCGCCAGACCTGTCGAGAACAGCTTGGTGCGATAGCCACCTTCCAGCTCAGTGACCAGATCTTCCAGGGCAAACCCGGTTGGATTACCCCGCGCGCCGTAGCTCAGAACGCGCTCCGTGTCGCGACGCTTACGGATGTCGCGCATCTGACTGAGGCTGTCGAACAGCACTGTGCTCATTCGTGTGACCGGAACATTGACGCCGCGCCCGCCGCTGCCTTTTTCAGTACGCGCGGCGTGAATCAGCCGTGTCCGCACGTCAGAGGCTGTGGACGGGCGCTCAGGCTTTTTTGCGTGCAAAGGCTTCAGGCTGTTGATTTCCTGTTCCGTCATCTGCGCCAGCAAGCCGATTTCCCAGGCCAGATACTGACGTGCGGCGTCCTTGTTGCCGGAGTGCCGGTCGTGGGTAAAAAACAGGAAGTCGATGCACTGCGCGTCGGCCAGCGCTGCGGCGTTATCTACCATCGGCAAGCCCGCTGCTTGCCAGGCCGCCAAACCACCCTCCAGTAACCGAACGTTTGCGCGTTGTGCCTCAGGTAACTCCAGCACAGCCAACTGTGCGACTTCCGGGCTGTCGGCCAGTAACACCAGTGGTCGCGCTTCATCAGCCACCGCGTTCGCCAGCAGCGGACGGATCGACCAGCGCGAGCCCTCGACGTGCGCCTTGCGGAAGCTGGTACTTGGGCGCAAATCAATCAGGGCAGTGGCGTCATCCTTCAAAGCATCGAATGCAGCCGTTGCCTTGATGGTTGGCAACAGCGCAGCGTTCAGGCCCGGCGCGACGGGCAGCGCCAGACCACTGCTGATGCCGTCCGCCAGCACATAAGCCTGATGCCCCAACTGACGCAGCCAGGCAGCGACGATTGGCGCACGGACGCCGTCGGAATCGATCAGCACGATGCGCGCATGGCGCACGCCGATGTACAGGTCAGTGGACTGAATCAACTGCCCGCCCGGAGTATGTTGCGCACCCGGCAACGTCGCCGAAGCAAACTCTTCAGCAGTGCGCACGTCACACAGGAACAGACTGCGGTTTTGATCTTCTGCCCATCTGGCAACCTGATCGGCGCTGACCGTTTCTACACCGGCTTTTTGCGCCAGTGCCTGAGCGGCTTCGCGCTGTTTGCCGAGGGATTCCACCGCAACCTGATCGGGATAGCGCCGAGCGCTGCCATGTTCCAGTTGCAGGTCAGCGAGGTACCAGCCTTGAGTGCCATTTTCCAAGGCGTAGACCGGGTTTTTCACGCCCAGATCGATCAGCGTCTGTGCACCGATGATGCTACGGGTGCGACCCGCGCAGTTCACGACAATCGGTGTGGTTTCGTCGTTAATCAGCGCAGGCAGCCGATAGCCCAGTTCGCCATTAGGGCAGCAGATGGAGCCAGGAATGGTCATCTTGCGGTATTCGTCGAATGGCCGACCGTCGAGCACCAGCAACGGCTCGCCACGAGCCTGCCATTGGGCCAGTTCGTCGGCGCTGATGTGCGGCGTATGACTGGCCTCTTCCACCAGTTCGCCAAATGCCTTGGACGGCACGTGCACACCGGCAAACAGCTGCAAACCCGCCGCCTGCCAGCCATCGGCGCCGCCTAGCAGGATAGATACCTGCTGATAACCCAGCGCGGCAAGACGAGCGGCAGCGCGTGGAGCGACGTCACTGCCGGTCTGGTCATAAATCACCAGACGCACAGCTGGATTGGGCGCCAGACGCGGCGCTTCGATTTCCAGACGGCTGTAGGGCAGATTCTGCCCATGGAACAAATGCGCCTCGCCGTACTGACCGTGCTCGCGCACATCAAACAGGGCAATTTCCTGCCCGTCGAAAAGCCACTGTTGCAGTTGCGCTGGTGTGATGGTTTGGCTCATGGAATCTCACAAATTGTTGTATTGATGCAGGACCTGTTGGAGCGGTGCTGCTCTCGAGTGAGCAGAGGACCTGAGCAGACTGTGTGGGAGCGGTGCTTGCCAGCGATACATGAGACGTGGATATAAGTCACACCGCGCCATTATTTATCGCACACACCAACTGCCGGTTAACCGATTACCCAGCCCTGCCACAGGCACGCAGACGGAGCACATCAATCACGCGTAAGCCTTGATCGAAGGTTCCATCTGCGAGGCGTTGTAATTCAGCACGCGGCCCTCTTCGTTCACGCCAAACCGGCCGTTCAACGACTCCAGCGGGCGGCCATATAAATGGAAATGCAGGGTCGGCGTTTCGCCGTCGACGCGAATGCCGTGCAGGTCTTCGCCGAGAAAACCTATCGGTGTACCTGGCTGCACCACGACTTCTTTTTCCAGCTCAAGTCTGGCGTATTCCGGATTGCTGCCGTCGTCGGTGCGTCCCCAGACGTAGTTGATTTCCTGACCTTGCACAGCAACGATCACTGCCCAGGTTTCATGGTTGTGAGGCAAGGTTTTTTTACCGGGCAGCAGCGAGTTCATGTACAGCGTTGGCGTATTACCGTCGTCGTTCAAACGATAGCGAAAAGCCGTCGAACCCGCGCCAGGCACCGGCGAGGGAAACGTGTCGAAGTTGAACAGGTCATGGCGAGTGGCAAGGCCTTCCAGCAATGCGATGATTTCCTGCAACGCCGCCCGGTCTACGCCGCGGTCGTTGATCACACGCACTTGCTGCAAAAGGGTTTCGATGGCTTCGGCACGGTTTTCAATGGTCATAAATACTCCTGGGTTAACTCTTGAACTGAAATGTTTCCCCTGTGGGAGCCGGGCTTGCCCGCGATACAGGCAACGCATATCGCGGGCAAGCCCAGCTCCCACCTGGAAAAGAATTTCAAATCAAAACAGTTTGGGGTTCCTCTTGAAGCCTCAAACAGAAATGCTGTACCGGCTCAGATTGCTCAACACATACGGGTCATTCTGTGCCGCCGGACGTCGACCGGAATCACCCAGTGCATGACGCAGAAACTCCTGGGTACGCTCGCTCACCGGCCGCTGGAAAATCTGCTCGGCGCTGCCGTGCTCAACGATCAGGCCGTTCTCGGTGAAATACACCACGTCGCTGATTTCTTCCGCGAAGCGCATTTCGTGGGTGACCAGCACGCAGGTCATGCCCTCCTCCGTCAGCTCTCGGATCACGGTCAGCACTTCGCCGACCGTTTCCGGGTCCAGGGCCGAGGTCACTTCATCAAACAGGATCAGTTCAGGCCGCATGGCCAACGCCCGGGCAATCGCCACACGCTGCTGCTGGCCGCCGGACAATTGACCGGGATAAGCATCCGCCTTGTGTTCCATGCGAACCTTGGCCAGCAGCGCGCGAGCCTGTTGCTCGGCCTCGGCACGGCTGACACCCAGCACTTTGCGCGGGGCAATGACCAGGTTCTCCAGTACCGACAAATGCGGGAACAGGTTGTATTGCTGAAACACAAAGCCAACCCGTTTGCGCAGCTCGATGCGGTCGGCCTCGGTGGCCAGCTTGTTGACCTCAGTCGCACCAACCTGGATGGTGCCGCGCTGGGTCTGTAGCAGACCGGTAATGCAACGCAGGATGGTCGATTTACCCGAGCCTGAAGGGCCGATGATCGACACTGCCTGACCTCGTTGCACTTCCAGGTCGATACCTTTGAGCACGTGATTGGTACCGAACGACAAATGCAGATCGCGCAGGCTGACCAGAGGGCTGGAAGCTGTATCAGTAGAAGGCATAACGGCGCTCCAGACGTTGAGTCAAACGGGAAATCGGATAGCAGTAGGCGAAAAACAACGCCAACAGGCTCAGGTAAATCAGCACCGTGAACCCGGTCTGATTCACGGTATTACTGGCGATCTGCGCCGTATCGATGACGTCATGCACCCCCACCAGCGAAGCCAGCGCAGTGCCCATAGTGATGACCGCATAGAGGTTCATCCACGGCGGCAACATGCGCTTGAAGCACTGCGGCAGGATGATCGACGTGAAGATCTGCCAGCGGGTGAACGCCAGTGAACGCGCGGCCTCCCACTGGGTGCTGGGGATCGAACCAATCGCACCGCGGAAAATCTCCGCGACGTTGGCACTGGCAGGCAATGCCAGACCGATGGTGACCTTGACCCAGTCGGGAAACGAAATGTACGAGCTGCCGATATGAATCTCGAACGGGAATACGTACGTAGTGAAATAGATCAGTACCAGCCAGGGCGCATTGCGGAAAATCTGCACCCAGATCCGCGCGGGCAGACGCAATATCCAGCTGGGCGACAAGGCCAGCGCACCGATCAACAGCCCGGCGACGGTGCCCAGGCCAATCGCGACAAGGCTGATCAGAATGTTCTGTCCGAAGCCCTTGGCCAGCGCGGGCGACCACTGCATCAACGCCATGAACACCGGGCTTTGTGGCGCAGCGAAGATCAGCCAGGCAACTGCAGCGACGAGCAGCGCAAGCTTGCCCATATGGCGGCGCGGCCAGGCCAGCGGCACCGACACGGTGGAAGAATCAGTGGCCATAACCGGGCATCCTCAGGCGCGCTTCAAGGGCGCGGCCTACACAATTGACGACGAAACTCAGCAAGCCGAAAAACGACAGAATCAGAATCATCAACTCCAGCACGTTGTCGCTCTGGGTCCAGATCATGATTGCCGCGTAGGTGATATCGCCGACGGCAATGGCCGACGCCACTGCAGTCATCTTCACCAGATCAATCAGGTTGTTGATCAGTGATGGCAAGGCAAACCGCAACGCCAATGGCAGTTGCACATTCCACAGCAACTGACGACTGCTGAATGCCAGCGAGCTGGCGGCTTCCATGGTCACCGACGGCACCGCTTCAATACCGGCGCGCAATGCTTCGGCATGGAACGCGCCCTTGTGCAGGGAAATCACGATCACCACCCAGGCAAACGGCGTCAGCGGGTTCGCCGCGCCGACCGCTTGAGTGAGCAGCATGTTCAGCACCAGGAACGCGCAATACAGTTGCACCAGCGTCGGCGTGTTGCGGGTCACTTCAATGAAAACCCGTGCTGGTGTAGCCAGATACGCTTTGCCCGACGTCAGCATCGCCGCCAACACCACCCCGACCAGCAAACTGCCAACGATGGTGAATGCGCACAGCAATAGTGTGGTCAGCGCTCCGTCCACCATGGATCCGCGCTGATAGGCGTCGAGCAAAAAGTTGTAGTTGAGCCCGAACCCGGCGGCCCAGTGAACGAACAGTTCCAGCCAATGACTCATGCGGGGACCTCGCTGTGCAGACGGGCACAGGCCGCTGCGATGCGACGTCCGGCTTCGGCAACACTGGCCGTTGCAGTCGCAATCGACAGCCGAAACCATGGCGACAGCCCATAAGCGCTTCCGGCCACGCCCGCAACGCCCGACTCAAGCAACCAGTCGACCACATCGGCATCGCTATCAATGCGCTGGGCGTCCGGACGATAACGACCGAGCAAACCGGCGCAGCGGACAAACACAAAGAATCCGCCTTGCGGTTCCAGCACCTGCAACCCGTCCACATCGCGCAACGCTGCAACCAGCAGATCACGACGCTGGTGATAGGCGGCGACCTGTTCCGGCAGGAAACCCAAGCCGCCTTCAAATGCCGCCAGTGCCGCGGCTTGGCCGACCGACGATGCGCCGGAGGTGGACTGGGACTGGACGACAGTCATCGCGGTCGTCAGTGTTTGCGGACCCGCGCCAAAGCCGATCCGCCAACCGGTCATGGCATAAGTCTTGGAAACTCCACCCACCAGCAAGCAGCGTGATTGCAGGTCAGGCGCGACGTTAAGCAGGTTCAACGCCTGACGGTCATCAAACCGAATGTGTTCATACAGCTCGTCGAGCAACACCAGAACCTGCGGATGGCGCCGCAATACATCGGCCAGCGCCAGCAACTCGGCTTCGCTGTAGACAGCGCCGCTTGGGTTGCCGGGACCATTGAGGATCAGCCAGCGGGTGCGCTCGGTGATGTGGTTTTCCAGTTGGGCAGGCGTCAGTTTGCAGCCCTGTTCCAACGGGCATTCGATGAAGACCGGTTCGCCACCGCTGAAACGCACGCTATCCGGAAACGACGGCCAGTACGGCACAGGGACCAGCACTTCATCACCGTCATCCAGGGTCGCAGCGAAGGCGTTATAGATAATCTGCTTGGCGCCATTGGCGATCACGATGGAAGGTAGCGCGTAGTCCAGGCGATTTTCCCGCTGCAGTTTGCGCTGCACAGCATCGCGCAAGGCTTTTACGCCGGGGGTCGCCGTGTATTTGGTGTCACCCGCCGCAATCGCCGCACAGGCGGCCTGTTTGATGTGTTCCGGGGTGTCGAAATCCGGCTCGCCCGTTGTCAGATCGAGAATATCGACTCCCGCTTCACGCAAGGCGGTGACACGGGATTTGGCGGCAGCATTGGCCGACAGCGTGACGCGTTGCACGCGTTTTGACAGACGCACGCTCATGGCGCTTCTCCCTGTTCGCCAACCACCAGAACTTTGCCGGGGTTGAGCAGGTTTTTCGGGTCCAGCGCCTGCTTGATGCGACGCATCAGGTCCAGTTCCACCGGGCTTTTGTAGTGAGTGAGCATCTGCAACTTGCGCTGACCAATGCCATGTTCGGCACTGATCGAGCCGCCGAAGGCATGAGCACTGTCATGCACCAGCGCACTCAGGGCGGCGTAATTAGCCATATGCGCCTCAACCGTCGAACCCAGCGGATGGGCCACGTTGTAATGCAGGTTGCCATCGCCCAGATGGCCGAAGGTGAAGTTGCGCACGCCGGGAAAGTGTTCCTGCAGCAAAGCATCGGTGTGAGCAACGAACTCCACCACACGTGAGATCGGCACAGAGATATCGTGCTTCATGTTGCGACCGGCGCGTTTCTGAGCGTCACTCATGTTCTCGCGCAGCAACCACAGGGCTTCGCTCTGGGCGAGGCTTTCGGCGATCAGGGCATCGGCCAGCAAATCGCTTTCGAAAGCAGCACCCAACACCTCTTCAAAGGATTGTCGGGCATGGCTTTCGCTGTGGTTATCGGACAATTCCAACAGCGCAAACCAGGGTTGCGCGGCGTTGAAAAAAGGCTTTGGACCGTCCGGAAACTGCTCGCGCAGCAACGCCAGGCAATCAGCCGTCAGCAACTCGAACGCCGTCAGGCTTGCGCCAAATCCGGCGCGGGCATGGGACAGGAAGCTCACGGCCTGCGCCAGCGACTCAAAGGCCAGGAAAGCTGTCGCCTGAGCCTTGGGCAGAGGAAACAGTTTCAAGGTCGCGGCCGTGATAATGCCCAGGGTGCCTTCGCTGCCAATGTACAGATCGCGCAGGTCGTAGCCGGTGTTGTCCTTACGCAAACCGCGCAGGCCATGCCAGATTTCGCCTTCGGCAGTCACCGCTTCCAGACCCAGGGTCAACTCGCGGGTATTGCCATAACGCAGCACCGCGGTGCCACCTGCGTTGGTGCCCAGATTGCCGCCGATGGTGCAACTGCCCTCTGCGCCCAGACTGAGCGGAAACAGACGGTCCACATTGCGCGCCACGTGCTGCAGGTTTTGCAGGATGCAACCGGCTTCAACCGTGAAGGTGTCGTTATCGGTGTCCACCTCACGCACCCGATTCAGGCGATCGAGCAACACCAGCACTGCCCTGCCACTGGCATCGGGTGTCGCCGCGCCCATCAACCCGGTGTTGCCGCCTTGCACCACAATCGGCGCTTGATGCGCAACACACAAACGCACAACCGCTGCGACTTGTTCGGTATCGGCGGGATGCACGATAGCCACGGCCCGCCCGACATAACTGCCCTGCTTGTCGGTCAGTTGCGGCACGGCGTCTTCACCGCTCTGCACATGGCTGGCGCCCAGCAGTTGCTGCAACGCCTCGAACAGGGCTGCACTCATTGCTTGACGGCCAACGGTGCGGCGTTACGGAATTTCTCGTGCAGGTCGCGCAAGGCCTGGGAAGGTGCCATCCCGGTGCGTTCGCCGACTTCGATCAACCAGCCGCTGCGGTGCCAGTCACGCACAATGGCGTCGAGTCTGGCTTGCACGTCATGTTCGCCCTTGCGGATCCAGATCACCGAGTTGGACGGGATCAGGTCGGTAGGCAAAGGGGTTGAGTAATCGGCCCACTCCTCTTCGCCGAGCAGTGCATGCATGGTGGGGCTGACATGGACTGCCGCAACACAACCGTTGCCGCGCAACGACAACAGCGATTCGGACTGGCTGCGGAACGCCTTGATTTGCGCGCCGTAGGTTTCCTGCAATGGTTTGATAAAGTTGCTGCCCTGGGACACGCACACCGGCTTGCCCTTGAGGTCCTCCCACTTGCTGATTCCCGCGTCTTTGCGAATCAGTGCTGCACCGCCGACTTCTTCATAAGGCGTGGGCACGTAATCGAGAATCCCGGCACGCTCATCGGTGTACTGCATGTTGGCGATCAGCAGATCAACCTTGCCCTGCTGCAGGAATTGCACACGATTGGGGGCCAGCACGGAGACGGTTTTCAGCTCGACGCCCAACTGTTTGGCAATGCCTTTGGCCAGTTCGACGTTGTAGCCCTGATGCGCGCCGGTGGCTGGGTCAATAGTGCCGAATGGCGGGCCGCTGAGAATCACACCGATGCTGATCTTGTGACGCTGCTGAATCTTGTCCAGTGTCGCGTCGGCATGGGCAAGCCCGGCGCAGAGCACCAGCCCGAGGGCTGTGAGGGTTTTGCGGGTGAAGAAGGTGTTCATGGAAAGTCCTTACGAAACACTGGACCTGTACAGACTGTGTGAAAACGTAGCGAGCGACGGCAAGACAAGGCAAAAACAGGCGAAAAAGCGGAGTCTAGGTGTTCTAAATGAGCATTTTTCGCCTGTTTTTAACGCAGTGTTGCCGAGCGCAGTAGTTTTCACACAGTCTGCATAGGAGCGCGCTTGCCCGCGATTGGGTTATCAAGTCAAAGCTGCTTCGAGCTGACCCGGCACTATCGCGGGCAAGCGCGCTCCTACAGGATGGTAGCGAGGTCAGATATACCGTCAGCCCTTGAACTGCGCATGCAGCTCAACCAGCGCAGGCGATGCCGGGGTGATGTTGTGGCGCTTCTCGGCCTCGATCAGAAAGCCGGTGCGGTGCCAGTCCTTGACGATGCCGTCCAGTTTGGCCTGGGTGTCGGTTTCGCCCTGACGGGTCCAGATCACGGACGGTGCGGGATTGAGTTCTGGCGCGATAGCGCGGTAGTCCTTCCACTCAGGATTGCTGGCCAACAACGGATTGATCAGGGTGGAGTCATGAACCGCGGCTACGCAGTTGTTGCCACGCAGCGCCAGTAGCGATTCCGAGGAGCTTTTGAACGCCTTCAGCTCAGCACCAAACTCAGTGAGCGGCTTGACGTAGCTGCTGCCTTGGGAGGTGCACACCGGCTGACCTTTGAGGTCTTGCCAGGTATTGATCTTGCTGTCTTTCAGCACCGCTGCCGTACCGCCAACCCGATAGAAAGGCGTCGGCACCGAACCCAGAATCTGCCCACGCTCAGCGGTCCATTCCATATTGGCGATCAACAGATCCACCTTGCCCTGCTGCAGGAACTGCACGCGGTTGGCGGGCAGGACCGGCACCAGTTCGACTTCTGCGCCCAGACGACGGCCGATGTCTTCGGCCAGATCGACGTTCAGCCCTTTTGGCTTCTGGCTGGACGGATCGATAGAACCGAACGGCCCACCGGAAAGCAGAACCCCCACCACGACCTTGTGCCGGGCTTCAATTTTGTCCAGCGTTGCATCGGCCTGGGCCAGGCCGCTGACCGCGAACGAAACCAGAGCGCTCAGCATGACGGGCATAAAACGAGAAACTGGCGTGCGAGTGGTCGGCATAATCATTCCCTGTTAATGGTCGGCGTACCCCGACCTGATGTGTGGGCATCCTAGGTAGCGGCAACAATTAACGGAAATTCAAATATCAAATATGGTTATAACTTTCTGTATTCCAGCTTCAAACAAAAAAGCTATAAGCTCGTAAAACGGGCCCCTTATGAGGTTTCTAAAAAACACTGACCGACATTACATAAAAATACGTAATGTACTGAGCTGTCTGATTGATATGAATCGAGCCATATCCCCATGCTGAACCATCCGCCCAACACGACACTTGATCTGGAATTGCTGCGCACTTTCATTGCCGTGGTTGACCACAACAGCTTCGCTGAAGCCGGAGCCCGACTGGCACGTACACAATCATCCGTGACCCAGCACATGCAGCGTCTGGAGCAGCAAGTGGGAGTCAGTCTGTTCCAGAAACAGGGCCGCCAGAAACAGCTCACCGAGCCAGGTCGCCAGTTGTTGCGTCATGCCCGGCAAATGTTGTCGCTCAATGACGAAGCGCTCAATTCCCTGCGCGAAGACAGCCTGAGTGGCGTGCTGCGCATAGGCTCACCTCACGATATCGCCGATACGATTTTGCCGCCGATTCTCAGCCACATCGCACGCTCGGCACCGCGTCTTCGGCTGGAAATCGACGTCGGCCGCAGCCCGTTTCTGATGGATGATCTACATCGCGGCAAGGTGGACCTGGTCATTTCCACTCGCGAAGATCCGGACCTTGAAGGCTTTGCCTTGCGCACGTCGCCGGTCTGGTGGATCTGTTCTGCAGGGTACATTCACGAGCCGGGCGAGCCGCTGCCGCTCATCCTGATAGATGAGCCGAGCATTTACCGACGTTATGCGCTGGAAGCCCTTGAGCGCGCCAATATCCCCTGGCGTCAGGCGTATCTGGCATCCAACCTGATCGGCGTCAAGGCCGCCACTCGCGCGGGACTGGGTGTGACGGCACGAAGCATGGAAATGCTCGGCCCGGACATGCGCGTACTGGGTGAAAACGACGGTCTGCCGCGCCTGCCGGACGTGACCTACCATCTGTGGATCAGGCCAAACACGGTCAACCCGCTGGCACGCCGGGCTTATGAACTGATTCGTGGGAGTCAGGGGCTGTAGGTTTTTCTTCGCCAAAAGAATTATCAGAATTGGAATGGGATCGTATGTGGGAGCGGTGCTTGCCCGCGATACAGGCAACGCATATCG
>NZ_JAGTPI010000094.1:0-15714 GCF_021147825.1 Pseudomonas quasicaspiana | reverse complement strand
CTTGAGACAGGCACAATTCCCGTGGGAGCGAATTCATTCGCGAAGGGGCCGGTACATCCACAGGATTGCGTGATCAGGAATGCCGTCTTCCCGAATGAATTCGGTCCCACAGGACTGCGCAGGTTCTGTCGGTACCTGTTCTGGACTCAGCTCCGATGTCTCTTCTATTGCTACACGACCTCGCCCGGGATGCCCGCAATGGCAGCCCGGCGATCAATGATCAGCATGCAACAGCCCCGCCCTGCCTTGGTGTAAGATCTCCCTCCGCCAAAATGCTCACAGCGCCCGGCGTCACCAGCCTCTTGCCTGGCGACGAAAGCGCTGATCCGCCTGATCATGGCCCGGACCATTTCAATGAAGGAGACCCTGATGGTAAAAACGCGCCCTCGTCCTACGGTAAATGGTGTCGCTTCGGCTGATCGCGTGTTGACGGTACTGACCGCTTTTCGAATCGGCGATTCGGCTCTGGGCCTGGCGGAACTGGCCGAACGGACGGGCCTGATCAAAAGCACCATCATGCGTTTGATGGTGTCTCTGGAAACCCATGGTTTTATTACCCGGATGGCAGACGGTCGGTATCAGCTTGCCAGCGAAGTCATGCGGCTCAATGCCGTCTATCAGGACTCCCTGGATCTGGAACGCTACATCACTCCGCTGCTCCATCACCTCACCCAGGAAACAGGCGAGACGGCCTCATTCTATGTTCGTCATGGCGCCTATCGCCTGTGTCAGTTCAGGGTCAATTCCCCCCATAGCCTGCGCCTGCATCTGCAGCCCGGCGACATACGCCCGATGGATAACGCGGCCAGTGCCGAAGCCTTGCGTACGCCGTACAAAGTGGCCAGAGAGCTCACTGAACCGTTCTACTCCTGCGGAGCCACAGACCCCCATGCAGCCTCAATCGCGCTGCCTATTTTCGCGACGAGCCAGGAACTGGTTGGAGCGCTGGTTATCTCCGGACCTGCCAGCCGCCTGACCGCTGAACGCGTCCAGCTGATTCGCACACTGTTCCTCGAAACAGCCCGGCAGTTGACGCGTAGCCTGGGCGGTAATGCCCTCTCGCTACCCGTTGATCCTGTAGCGGCTCCCTCCGACACACGTGATTGAAAAAAAGGCCCAACCATCAAGGTTGAGCCTTTAGTTCGGGTCAGAGGTGACCCGGCATCAATCAGTCAGCGTACAAATTCAGCCCTGTGCAGTCTCCATGTTCTGTTCTTTCAGACGTTTACGTCCCATGACCACGACCATCACAGCACCGGCCGCACACAGCGCAGCCAGCGGCATCAAGGCCAATGCGTAACTGCCGGTAGCGCCGTGGATCGTCCCGTAGACGTTGACCATCACCCCGCCACCGATCAGGTTTGCCAGTGCGCCAATGGCAGCCAGCCCTGCAGCAGCCGTCGACGAGGAAAGCCAACCCGATGCCAACGCCCAGAATGGACCTTTCATCGAGTAGGCGCCGATCAACACCATGCTGAGCAAAAACACCGTAGCGACAAGCGAAGATGTCACCAGTGCCAGCAGCAACCCGGCAGTAATCAACAGCAAGGTCGTCGCGGTATGCCAGCGACGCTCGCCGGTCTTGTCCGAGCTACGTCCCCAGATAATCATCGCGATCGACGCCAGCCCGTAGGGAATTGCGTTGACCAATCCGATTTCGATATTGCTCAAGCCAAACGTCTTGAGCAATTGCGGCGCCCAGACGCTCATGGTGCTGCCCGCTGCAGACGCGCCAGAATAGATCAGCGCCATGACCCAGATGTCTTTATGGCGCAGAAGCTTCCAGAGCGATATATGGCCGATAGCCGTTTTGTTCTGACGTTCCTGAGCCAGGCGACTGGTGAGCCAGCCGCGCTGCTCGTCATCGAGCCATTTGGCCTGCTCAGGGCGATCGGTCAGAACGAACAGACAGGCAATACCCAGCAATACCGCCGGAATCCCCTCGAGAATGAACAACCAGTGCCAGCCGCGCATGCCAAACCAGCCGTCGAGGCTCAGTAGCAAGCCTGAAAGCGGCGAACCGATAAAGTTGGCACCGGGAATGGCGACCATGAAGATAGCAACCATGCGACCACGATAAGCCGAAGGCAGCCAATAAGTGAGGTAAAGCAAAACGCCGGGGAAGAAGCCCGCTTCTGCTGCACCGAGCAGGAAGCGCATCACGTAAAGGGAATTGGCGCCCTGCACAAAAGCCGTCCCTGCCGAGATCAGCCCCCACGTCACCATAATCCGCGCGATCCAGATTCGTGCGCCGAACTTCTGCAGTGCAAGGTTGCTGGGTACTTCGATCAGAAAGTACGAAACGAAAAACAGGCTGCTGGCAAAACCGAAGATGGCCGGGGTGAGCCCCAGATCCTGGTTCATTTGTAGCGAGGCCATACCAATGTTGCCGCGGTCAATAATTGCAATCAGGTAACAAACGATCAAAAAGGGCAGCAAGCGCCATGCAACCTTACGCATGGTGGCTCGCTCAATGGCACTGATCCCGGCTGAGGGGGTGGACATGGCGTTCTCCTGGTTCTTGTTCTTAGAGATCTGATATCAAAACGCTAAATGTCGAAAGGACATTTAACGCTGGCCTGTCAATTGTCTAGAAGGTGACGATTGACCACTGAACGGGGCTCCGGCGGCACACCCTCCCAGAACCCGATGATTTGCTGAGTGACCAAAAGGCCGACCCTGTCTCTGGACTCTGCGGTATTGGCTCCGACATGGGGTGTGGCAACCAGCGATGGCAGCCCCCACAACGGACTGTCCGCTGCTGGCGGTTCGGGATGGAAGGTGTCCAGACCGGCACCGAAAATACGTCGTTCGCCAAGCGCCTGGACCAGCGCCTCGGTATTAATCAACTCACCGCGAGCCGTATTGATCAGGATGCTGCCAGGGCGCATGCGGGCAAACTGTTCGGCACCGAACAGGTTGCGATTCTCTTCCGTTAACGGGCAATGCAGGCTGATGACATCACTGTCCCGCAGTAGCTCATTGAAGTCGGTGACGCGCTCGACGTTCGGCAACTCAGGGAGACGAGCCAGGTACGGATCATAAATCTTCACCTTCATCCGCAAGGGGGTGACCAGATCCAGAAGGATGCGCCCGATGGAGCCCAGCCCTACTAGCCCAAGGGTTTTCCCGGACAGCTCGATGCCATTGGCAGTGGCTTTGTCCCAGTGGCCGTCTCGCATGCGCGCATCAAGTAATGCGGTCTGCCGTGCGACGCTGAACATCAGGGCAAATGCATGCTCTGCCACTGACTGCGCGTTCGCGCCCATCGCAATGGTGACCGGAATTTTCAGCTCCGCGGCGGCAGCGATATCAATGGTGTCAAAACCGACCCCATGTTTCGCAATGATCGAGAGTTTTGAGGACGCAGCCATCATCTCCCGGGTGAGATTGCCTTGGCGGACAATAATCGCATCGGGCTGGTTGGCAGTGATGATCTGCAGCAGTTCTTCGGCGGGCGCATAGGGCGTGGTCGGGATCACCTGAACGCCCTTCGCTGCGGCGAATGCCATAGCGTCAGACGTCAGTTGAGGACCAGTCAGAAGGATGGTTCGGGTCATGTGCACACCTTGGATTTTTTGTGTGAGTGCGTTGTTGTGCCGTCCGTTTGAAAGTGCGGCTTGGCAAAAACATACCATAATGAAATGGCGTTGCAATAAAAATAATAGAAAACGCCAACCCCAGACCTGAATTTCAAAAAAGCGGACGCAAGCCGAGAAATAAACCCAGTAAACATTGCCGATCTGTTTTTAAGCTCCTCGCAATATCGATCCAACACCGACCAAAACCCACACCAAACTTTAAATGTGTTGAGTTTTATGAAATGGCATTCTATTTTTGTAATACGCCGATAATCAAAGTCGGTGGCCTACAAGAAATCATCAGAGGAATGCCGAATGTCCATCGGATTCAGAGTTCTGCCCCACACCCGAAAAGTCAGCGCAGAATGGGTCGAGCGTTATCGCGACGTTCCTGTCGCAAACATCAGTGACTCCATGAATCGCATGACAGCGGGCGGTGCGCGTCTGCGTGCCATGCATCGGCAAGGTGTGCTTGTCGGACCGGCACTTACCGTCAAGGCCCGGCCCGGCGACAATTTGATGCTGCATTACGCAATCGACATCGCCCAACCGGGTGACGTAATCGTTGTGGACGCTGGCGGGGATCTGAGCAACGCCTTGATTGGCGAGATGATGGTCGCGTATGCAATCAAAAAGGGCGTGGCAGGCATCGTCATCAATGGGGCTATCAGGGACGCTGCGAGTATCGGTGCCGGTGACTTCCCGCTGTTCGCGGCCGGGGTCACACACCGCGGCCCTTACAAGGATGGCCCGGGAGAGATCAACGTCCCCATTGCCATCGACGGCATGGTGATCGAGCCGGGGGATCTGGTCATAGGTGATGACGATGGCTTGTTGTGCGTGCCTTATGATCAGGTAGAAAGCGTCCATGGACGCGCCCACGCCAAGCATGCGGCTGAGCAGAAGCAGCTCCAGCAAATAGCCCTGGGTGAAAATGACCGCTCATGGGTTCTGGCATCGCTGATTGAAAAAGGCTGCGAACTCCCGTCCTGAATGCCCATCGGGGCAGTCAGCACCTGATCGCCCCGACTGTCGCTCATTCATTTATGCTTGTGCAGATGAGCGTGCCAGACAGCACGCGCGTTGGCTCAGGAAAAAAGGCAGAAAGTGAACACTCCCTCGCGACCAAAACCTCGGCACTGGCCTGCTCCGATTCGTGCCCTCAAGCACAAAAATTTCCAGATTTATTTCGCAGGGCAAGCCGTCTCGACATTGGGCAAATGGGTGCAACAGGTCGCCCTCGCCTGGCTTGCCTACCACCTGACTTCCTCGCCGCTCCTGCTCGGTGCAATCACCTTCCTGACATTGGTCCCGCAATTGCTGATCGGTCCTCTCGCCGGGGCCTGGACCGATCGTCATGACAAGCGACGCTTGTTGATCATCGTTCAGTCGATGCTTGCCGTGCAGTCGCTCTGCCTGGCGATCCTGACCTGGGGCAACTGGATAAACAGCGAATCAATCATCGCCATGGCGTTGTTGTTGGGTCTGTTGAACGCATTCGAGACACCTTTGCGCCAGGCGTTGATTGGCAGCTTCGTGACAGATCCGTCGGACTTGCCAAACGCCCTGGTGCTGAATGCGATGCTGATCAACGCAGCGCGTTTCGTCGGCCCGCCGCTGGCAGGGCTGCTCATCGCCTGGAGCGGAGAAGCCGGCTGTTTCCTGCTCACAGCCTTTGCGTTCGCCATGCTGCTGATCGGCCTGCTCAAGGTACGCGGCACTCCGACCCCACGTGCTAAAGGCTCCACCCGGGAAATCTTTCAGGAAGGTCTGAGATACCTGTGGACCACACTGAGCATCAGGCGGCTGTTGCTCAGTGTGATCATGGTCAACCTGCTTGCCTCCTGCTACACCGTGCTGCTGCCCATTCTGGCCAGGGACGTTTTTGCCGGGAATGCTCAGACCCTGGGTTGGCTATGGGGCGCTGCCGGCGCAGGTGCCTTCGCTGCCACCTTGTTTCTGGCCTTCACCAGCCCACTGCGTAAACCGCGCAGGATCATTGATACCGGCGCTTTATTGTGTGCACTCGCGCTCTGCATCATGGGATTGAGCGCCCCTCTGTGGCTGGCCCTGCTCACCTTGGCGCTACTGGGTTTTGGCATTACCGTCAGCAACGTAAGTAGCAACATGCTGCTGCAGACCCAGGCGCCGGAGAAATTGCGCGGCAGAATCGTCGCCTTCTATATCGCCATGCGCTTTGGTTTCGAGGCCATCGGCGGGCTGCTGGCCGGGACAGTGGCTGCGGTCATTGGTGCGCAATGGACACTGGCGTTTGCAGGCATAGCGTTGCTGCTCTACTGCTTCATCAACTGGCAGCTTGAGAGCAGACGGCCTGTCCCTGGTGTTTCGGGAGATTCCAGTGCTTTATGAAGTTTTAATCGGGCTCTATATCCGAGAGTGACTGCTGCAGAAACGCCACCAATGCCTGCAACCGCGCCGTACGATTTTTCCGGGAGCGCACCAGCAAGCTGACAGGCGCGCTATCGAACTCCCACTCCGGCAAGACCCGCACCAGTGCCCCGCTCGCCAACGCCTCCTTGATGTCCCATTGAGAACGTAACACCAGGCCCAGGTCTTGCTCGGCCCAACGCCGGGCCACGCTGCCGTCATTACTGAGCATTGCCGGTTCGATCCGCAGGGTGCGCCGCGTTGATTGCTTGCGCAGTTGCCAGAGGGTGACGTCCTCTTCATTTTCTCGAATGCAGATACACCGATGCTGCAACAAATCTTCGGCGGACTCAGGCATTCCGTATCGCTCAAGATACCTCGGGCTCGCGCACAACCAACGCTCGTTGTGGGCAAGAGTACGTACCACCCAGGAACTCTCGCTGACACTGCCGATATGAATCACTGCGTCGCAGTCGTGGCGGTCCGGCCAGGGTGTTTCGCGCAAATCCAGATGCACTCGCACGTCGGGGTGCAGTCGGGCGAAACGTGCCAGTAACGGCGCGATCCGCGACCGGCCATAACCGAACGGCGCTGCCAGTCTCAGCGTGCCGCTCAGTTGATCATCGGCCTGCTTGAAATCCTCCGGCAGTGCTTCCAGTTGCTCCAGCAGCAAGGCGCTTTGTCGGGCAAAACGCTCACCCTCGGCGGTCAGGCTCAAACGTCGGGCAGTCCGGTTCGCGAGGCTGATTCCCAGCAACCCTTCCAGCTTGCGCAGACGCATGGAGAGCGCCGGAGGCGAGACATTCATGCTTCTGGCTGCCGCGCTGAGGGATTCGGAACGGGCAAGCGTCACTGCCAGACGCAAATCTTCGATGGCAATCATTCAATTTCACTTAATGATAAATGCCATTGTATTGAAGCACAGACTTACGTTGACGACGTAGATTGGCGACACACGCAGCCAACATGAGCCATGAACATGCCGACACTTCAGACCTTGGACACACCCGCCGCCGTCATCGACATCCCCCGCATGCAGCGCAACATCCAGCGCATGCAGCAACGGATGGACACGCTGGGCGTCCGCCTGCGCCCCCATGTGAAAACCAGCAAATGCCTGTCCGTCATCGACGCCCAGCGCGGGGCCGGAGCACAAGGCATCACAGTGTCCACGTTGAAAGAAGCCGCGCACTGTTTCTCCCATGGCATCGACGACATTCTTTACGGCGTGGCCATGGCACCCGGGAAATTGCAGCAGGCGCTTGAGTTACGGCTGAAAGGATGTCGCTTGAGCATCGTGACTGACAGTCTGGTCGGCGCCCAGGCCATCGTCAGCTTTGGCAGAGACCATGGGCATCGCTTCGAGGTCTGGATCGAAATCGACAGCGACAGCCATCGCTCTGGACTGAAAGTCGAGGATCCGACGCTGCTGCATGTTGCGCGCACGCTTCATGAAGGAGGCATGCAACTGCTCGGTGTCATGACCCACGCCGGTTCAAGTTACGAGCTGGATAATCCGGAAGCGTTGCAGGCCATGGCCGAACAGGAACGTCGGGCCTGCGTAATGGCTGCGCAAAAGCTCCGTGCGCAAGGGATGCCCTGCCCCGAAGTCAGCATCGGCTCGACGCCCACTGCGCTGTCAGCCACCAGCCTTGAAGGCGTGACGGAAGTTCGTGCGGGGGTTTATGTATTTTTTGATCTGGTGATGCTTAACGTTGGCATCTGCCAGCCAGATGAACTGGCCCTGAGCGTGCTGACCACGGTCATTGGTCATCAGGAGGAAAAAGGCTGGATCATCACCGACGCGGGCTGGATGGCTATGAGTCGGGATCGTGGTACCCAAAAGCAGAAACGCGACTTCGGTTATGGACAGGTCTGCACCGAAAGCGGTGACTGGATTGAAGGTGCGGTGTTTGAAGGGGCCAATCAGGAGCACGGGATTGTCAGTACCTGCGAAGCTCATATCACCGATCGCTATCCGATTGGCAGCCGCCTGCGCATTCTTCCTAACCATGCGTGCGCCACAGGCGCGCAGTTTCCGGAATATCAGGCGGTTGATGCTGAAGGTCAGGTGCAGGTTTGGGGGCGGCTTTATGGGTGGTAAAGTGCATTTGCCTTGAACAAATGTTTTGTGTACATATCCGTTATTCGGTAATGGCTGGTATTGGTTGCGCTTTTACAGCGCCTCACTTTTGAAAGCGCAAAAGTAAGCAAAACGCTCTTGCTCCACCACTGGGTCCCTCGCTGGCGCTCGGCATGCCCGTAATCCGACATTGCTGCGTGGGGCCGCCGCCACCGGCCATCCATGGCCTGAGGCGGCTAAACCGGCATCCCTGCCGGTTTGCCCCACGCAGCAATATCGGACTCCGGCCGGCGTGGTTTGACGGGGCGCTTAAGATCAAAATCAAAAGCAGATCAAAAGCAGATCAAAAGCAGCTCCGATGCCTTTCAGAACCGGCGTTGATTGGACGCGATTTTATGTGGGTGATTCTATGTTGGCCTGCAAGTTGATCCCGGTGGGAGCGAATTCATTCGCGAAGAGGCCAGTGCATGCGCCGCATTTGTGCAGCCTGAAATACAGCCTTCCCTAATGAAGTGGAGCGCTAACCTGGGTGCGAAGCTTGCCCGCGATAAACGATAAAGCGAGTGTATCTGACTCACCGAGGAGTCTGTATCGCGGGCAAGCCACGCTCCCACAGGCTTCTTGCTTGTCGAGCGACAACACGTCGTCGAAGGTAGACCGGTAAGTTCACACAGCCAGGTCGGCTGTCAGGCCGCCGCGCTTTTGATTTTGATCTTAGGCGCCCCGTTAAACCAAGCCGGCCGGAATTCGATATTGCTGTGTGGGGTGAACCGGCAGGGATGCCGGTTTAGCCGCCTCAGGCCATGGATGGCCGGTGGCGGCAGCCCCACGCAGCAATGTCGGATTACGGGCATGCCGAGCGACAGCGAGGCACCCAGTGGTGGGGCAAGAGCCTTTTGGTTACTTTTGGCTGGGCCGGCTTCCGGCTGTTCAAAAGTGACGCGCTGTAAAAGCGCAACTAATACCAGCCGTCACCAAATAACGGATATGTACACAACCAAAACTACCCCACCTTACGCCCCTGCACCGGATAACCCGGATCGGTATAGCCATGGGTCGACGTATGCCCCGGCACCACAAGGCTGTCCACCAGCTTCTCATCGTCCGGCCCCAGCTCCAGGCTCAACGCATCCATATATGTATCCCAATGCGCCTCAGTCCGGGGCCCGGCGATCGCGGCGCTGATCAGCTTGTTCTTCAAGACCCAGGCCAGCGCGAATGCAATAGACGTAGTGCCCCGCTCAGCCGCATGTCCGGCGATCGTCTGAGCGATTTTCAGCGACTCGGGACGCCACTCGGTCTGCTGCAAACGCTTGTCACCGCGGGCCGCTCGGGAGTCTGCCGGAATGTCTGCATCAACCCCGTACTTGCCGCTCAACACCCCCCGCGCCAACGGGCTGTAAGACACAACACCCAATCCGTACTGCTCGGCCGCCGGCAATTGCTCCACCTCCGCACTGCGGTCGACAATGTTGTACAGCGGCTCACTCGCCACCGGCCGTTCGATACCCAACTGATCAGCGATGCGGACCATCTCGGCAATGCGCCAGCCATGGAAGTTGGAGACACCGTAGTAGCGGATCTTGCCCTGACGAATCAGGTCGCCGATGGCTCGAACGCCTTCTTCCATCGGTGCATCAGTCAGCGCCCGATGGAAATACAGCACGTCGATGTAATCGGTACCCAATCGTTTAAGGCTGGCTTCAACGGACTGCATGATCCATTTACGCGACTGGCCTTGCTCATTTGGTCCTTGGGTCCGAGGCGTGGGGTAACCGAACTTGGTCGCCAGTACCCAACTGTCACGTTGCCGGGCAATGGCACGACCGACGACTTGTTCAGAACCACCGGCATGATAGGCATCAGCCGTATCGAGAAAATTGACGCCCTGTTCGAACGCCTTATCGATGATGCGTTTAGACGTTGGCTCATCCGTTTCGCCGCCAAACATCATGGCGCCCAGGCACAGGGGGGAGACTTTCAGAGCGCTGCGGCCCAGATATCGGTAGTCCATAAGGTCCTCTCGAGAATGGCTGAAATACACATTCAGCCCATCCTAAAGAACCGGGGATTATTGAGTAAGCCCGAAAAGCGAGATGCAGTCATGAGCAATATTCATGTGTTCAGCCGTAAGGCATCGACCACGATTGCCAAGGCCCGGGAGCTTTGACGGCGACTGGCGTAATACAGATGCAGGCCCGGAAAAGTCGGAAACCAGTCCTCCAGCACCCAGTTCAAACGACCCGCATCGACGTGCGGCTGTGCCAGGTCTTCAGGCATATAGGCCAGACCACCGCCATCAATGGCGGCCTGAAGTATCTGATACACACCGTTGAAGGTCAGTTGCCCGTCTACGCGGATCTGCAACTCATCTTTGCCATTCGCCAGTTCCCAGGCATAACAACCGCCATGGGTCGGCAGGCGCAGGTTGATGCAGTTGTGCTGATGCAGATCATCGGGTTTGAGCGGCATGGCGCGGTTTGCGAGATAGGACGGCGCGCCCACGATGGACATGCGCATGTCCGGTGCAATACGTACCGCGATCATGTCCTTGGCGACCTGATCGCCGAGCCGCACTCCGATGTCGTAACGCTGAGCGACGATGTCCGTCAGACCGTAATCGGTAATGATCTCGACTTTGAGGTCGGGGTACATCGGCAGGACTTTCGCCAGCCTCGGCCAAAGAACCGTGTTGGCGCTGTGGTCGGTGGCGGTAATACGGATAGTGCCGCGCGGCTTGTCCCGCATGCCCGTTACTTCGGCCAGATCAGCATCTATTTCTTCAAATCGTGGCGCCAGGCTTTCGAACAGCCGCTCACCTGCTTCGGTAGGTGCCACGCTGCGGGTGGTGCGAGTCAGCAACCGTACGCCGAGCCGTGTCTCCAGCGAGCGAATGGTATGACTCAAGGCGGACTGAGAAACCCCAAGCTGGGCCGCCGCGCGAGTAAAGCTCCTTTCACGGGCAACCGCGATGAATGCCAGCAAATCGTTGTAACTGTCCCGCGCCATTCATGAGCCCTCGTCATCTAATGACTGGATTAAACCAGCTATCGCTTAATCGCCCACGCTATTTGTTTGCAAGATGTATCGGGACACCCACGTCCGAATAGGCGTCAAGCGCCCGTACACATGGGTTCAGAGGGGATTGATGAGCTCAGTTCAGGTGTGTATTGCGATCTTTGCGCGTAGTCCTGCAAGACTCTGCCGACTAACGTCACAGCTCTCGCACACCTTCTCCAAGCCACCACGAATTCATGAGCAGAATGCATAACTGTTAGCGAGCAGAAACCGCAAACTTTCTACGCAAGCGGCGAGTCGTAACTTTGACTTGTACGAAATTGACCTGAACGAAACATGCCCCACCTGAAACCGGCCAGCCGGACCAGGCCTGAAGGCGCAAAGACGCCCGGCACTAGCGAACTTGATGACAAGGTGTCGATACGGACGCCGCTGCCAAGCCACTGCTGAATTCGCAGCCATCCCCATGCATAGGGGAACAAAATAATGGACGACCGTGACCTGATGAAAATAACCAGACGCAAATTCCTGATCGTGGGCGCGGTGACCGCGACCACGGCCGTACTTCCGCCGTTCATTTCCGCCCTGGCATCGGCGGCCAACCAGATGGCTCGCCCGGTCCGCGCACCGGTTGCACTTGAAGTGAATGGCGTGGCTCGCCAGCTGGATCTGGATACCCGCACCACGTTGCTCGACGCTCTGCGCGAGCACTTGCATCTGACGGGCACCAAAAAAGGCTGTGACCATGGCCAGTGCGGTGCCTGCACCGTGATCGTCAACGGCAAACGCGTCAACTCATGCCTGACCCTCGCGGTCATGCAGCAAGGCTCGAAAGTGACCACGGTGGAAGGCCTGGGCACGCCCGACAAATTGCACGCGATGCAGGCCGCTTTCATCAAGCACGATGGCTTCCAGTGCGGCTATTGCACACCGGGGCAAATCTGTTCTGCAGTGGCTGTCCTAGATGAGATTCGTCAGGGTATCCCCAGCCACGTCAGCCAGAGCCTGACTGACCGTCCGCAACTGATCGCCAGTGAATTCCAGGAACGCATGAGCGGCAATATCTGCCGCTGCGGTGCGTACTCCAACATCATTGCCGCCATCAGCGAAGTCGCGGAGGTGAACGCATGAGGCCTTTTACTTATGTACGGGCGCAGTCGCCCGCCGAAGCGGCGGCACAGGCTGCACAGACCGAAGGGGCCAAGTTCATCGCTGGCGGGACCAACCTGCTGGACTTGATGAAGCTGGAAATCGAAACCCCGATGCACCTGATCGACGTCAATGACCTTGCGCTGGATCGTATAGAAGCGACGCCCGAAGGCGGCCTGCGGATCGGCGCACTGGTGCGCAACACCGATCTGGCCGCTGACGCCCGGGTGCGCAAGGATTACGGCTTGCTCTCCCGAGCATTGCTGGCCGGCGCTTCCGGGCAATTGCGCAACGCTGCGACCACGGCGGGCAACCTGCTGCAGCGAACCCGTTGCCCATATTTCTACGACACCAATCAGGCCTGCAACAAACGCCATCCGGGCAGTGGTTGCGCAGCGATTGGCGGGGTCACGCGGCAACTGGGGATTATCGGTGTGAGCAGCGCCTGCATCGCCACCCATCCGAGCGACATGGCCATCGCCATGCGGGTACTGGATGCCCAGGTTGAGACCGTACGCCCGGACGGCACCACCCGGGTCATTCCCATCGCCGAATTTCATCGCCTGCCCGGCAATACGCCTAACATCGAAACATCGCTGGCAGCCAACGAATTGATCACCGCCGTTACCCTGCCCGCGCCGATTGGCGGCACCCACATCTACCAGAAAGTTCGTGACCGGGCTTCCTACGCATTTGCGCTGATTTCAGTTGCAGCGGTGATTCAAAGCAACGGCAAAGGCCGTGTCGCGCTGGGCGGTGTTGCACCTAAACCCTGGCGCGTTGAAGACGCTGACTCGCTGATGCCAGACGGTGCCAAAGCGGTCATGGCCAAGCTACTGGCCGGCGCCACGCCGACCCACGAAAATGAATTCAAGGTCACGCTTGCCGAGCGCACGCTGGCTTCGGTCATGGCGCAAGCGAGGGCTACCTCATGAAATTCGATACCCCGGCCAGCACCAACCCCATCGACCAGCTCAAAGTGGTCGGCAAAGCAACGCCGCGCATCGACGGCAAACTGAAAACAACCGGTCAGGCGCACTACGCCTATGAACATCACGACGTCGTGCCGAATCAGGCTTATGGCTATGTGGTGACCTCCGCCATTGCCAAGGGCCGTATCGGTTCAATGAATCTGGAGGCCGCCAACGCAGCGCCGGGTGTCATCGGGATCGTTACCGCAGCCAGCGCGGGCAAACTTGGCAAAGGCAAATACAACACCGCCACACTGCTCGGCGGCCCCGAGATCCAGCACTATCATCAGGCGATCGCGCTGGTGGTGGCAGAGTCCTTCGAGCAGGCACGCACCGCTGCGCAACTGGTGCAGGTCGAGTACCTGCGCACTAACGGCAAATACGATCTGGGCGGCGACCTGAATGCAGCCGTGAAGCCTGAAGGTGAATCACCCGATACCGCACGCGGCGACTTTGCCGGTGCATTCAGTTCGGCGGCGGTGCAATTCGATGCGACCTATACAACCCCGGATCAGTCCCACGCAGCCATGGAACCGCATACCTCCATGGCGACCTGGGAAGGCGAAAAGCTGACCCTGTGGACGTCCAACCAGATGATCGCCTGGAGCGTTGGCGATATCGCTACCACGCTGGGCATGGCCAAGGAAAATGTGCGTCTGGTCTCGCCTTATATCGGCGGTGGCTTCGGCGGCAAACTGTTCATCCGCTCTGATGCGATCCTTGCTGCGCTGGGTTCTCGGCAGTGCGGCCGTCCGGTCAAGGTCGCGCTGGCCCGCCCGCAGATCATCAACAACACCACGCACCGCCCGGCCACTATTCAGCGGATCCGCATCGGCGCAGGTCAGGATGGCAAGATCACTGCGATTGCCCACGAAGGCTGGTCCGGTGATCTGGCGGGTGGCGGTGTAGAGAACGCCGTACAGCCCACCCAGTTTCTATATGCCGGTGAAAACCGCATGACCGCCATGCGCCTCGCCACGCTGGACCTGCCGGAAGGCAATGCCATGCGAGCACCGGGGGAAACGCCGGGGTTGATGGCGCTGGAAATTGCCATGGACGAGATGGCGGAGAAGCTCAACATGGACCCTATTGAGTTCAGGGTCCTGAACGATACTCAAGTCGATCCTAACAATCCGCAGCGGCCCTTCTCGCAACGTAACCTGATCCAGTGCCTGCAAACCGGTGCCGAGCGCTTTGGCTGGAACAAACGCAACCCGCGTCCCGGTACGCAGCGCGAAGGCAATTGGCTGATTGGCATGGGCGTCGGCTGCGCCTATCGCAACAATCTCCTGCTCAAATCCGGCGCCCGGGTACGTCTGGGCAGCAACGGGAAGGTCACGGTCGAAACCGATATGACTGACATCGGTACTGGCAGCTACACGATCATTGCCCAGACCGCGGCAGAAATGATGGGCGTCACGCTGGATGACGTGGTGGTGCGTCTGGGTGATTCGGACTTCCCGGTGTCAGCGGGTTCCGGCGGCCAGTTCGGTGCCAACTGCTCGACTGCCGGGGTTTACGCGGCCTGCGTGAAGCTGCGTGAAGCCGTCACCCAACGACTGGGTTACACCGCCAACGATGCGGTTTTCGCGGACGGTCAAGTGCAGTTCGCAGGACGTAGCGTTCCGCTGGGTCAGGCTGCGCGTAACGGCGAGCTGGTGGCCGAGGACTCCATCGAGTTTGCGGAACTCGCCAAGAAGTACCAGCAATCCACCTTCGGCGCGCACTTCGTTGAAGTTGCCGTCAACATGGCCACAGGGGAAACCCGTGTACGGCGCATGCTGGCTGTCTGTGCAGCAGGTCGCATTCTCAATCCGACCTCGGCCCGCAGCCAGGTAATCGGGGCGATGACCATGGGCGTCGGCGCAGCGCTGATGGAAGAGCTTGCCGTGGATAAACGACTGGGATTTTTCGTCAACCACGACCTGGCTGGATATGAGGTGCCGGTACACGCCGACATTCCCGAGCAAGAAGTGATTTTCCTCGACGAAACCGACCCGATGTCATCGCCCATGAAAGCCAAGGGCGTCGGCGAACTGGGCTTGTGCGGCGTGAGCGCGGCCATTGCCAACGCGATTTACAACGCGACTGGGGCAAGGGTTCGGGAGTATCCGATTACGTTGGACAAAGTCCTGAAATCTTTGCCTGAAATGATTTAGGCAAACAGATACACGTTTCTCTGTAGGAGCTGCCGAAGGCTGCGATGGCGGTGTGTCAGGACGAATGCTTTCGCAGCCTTCGGCAGCTCCTACAGGGAACGTGTTTCGAGTCAGGCAATCGCGTTTGCAATCCTGTGGGACCGAATTCATTCGCGAAGGCGGTGTTCCTGGGGGTAAATCTGCAGCGCATACACCTGCCTCTTCGCGAATGAATTCGCTCCCACGAACAACCGTGCATTCAAGTGGTTTGGCGGTGAAAACATAATCCTGTGGGAGATTCTATGGTTGTGATCAAGCCATAACCCACCCTTTGGGTTGATATTCGCTCTGATTTTTCATCAGGGCGAACGCCACCCGAGCGAGTT
>NZ_JAGTPI010000093.1:0-15773 GCF_021147825.1 Pseudomonas quasicaspiana | reverse complement strand
CGCATTCGCGAATGAATTCGCACCACCGGGATAAACCCTTGCAGGCCACCATGGAATCTCCCACAGATAATCGTTTCAGGTGGATCGCTAATCCCTGTGGGAGCCGGGCTTGCCCGCGATACTGACGACTCGTTTTCATGGCCACACCGCGTTATCGTTCTTCGCGGGCAAGCCTCGCTCCAACAGATTGATAGCCTCTCAAGCTTATGCAAAACCTGTGGGACCGAATTCATTCGGGAAAGGGCCGGCAGATTCAACACTTCTGTCGCCTGACAAGACGCATTCGCGAATGAATTCGCTCCCACCGGGATCAATCCTTGCAGGCCAACATAGAATCTCCCACAGGTTCTACGCGTTCATAATCTGGAGCTCCCCATGACCGACACCACCCAGGCCGCGCCGGCGTTGAAGGAGATTTTCAACCGGGCGCGGCTGCAGCATATCGCCGAACAGACAACGGCGATTTACCCCGCCTTCGATACGCAAGCGTTTCTGGAGCATGTGGCCCACGACCTGGACAGCCAGTCGCTGATGCAACGGCTCAACCGCGTCAGTCGCGGGTTGCATGCTGGCTTGCCTGCGGATTACTCCGAGGCACTGGGAATTCTGTACGAACTCGCGCCACGCCTGAACAGCAGCTTTGTCAGCCTGATCCTGCCGGAATACGTGGCGCTCTATGGTCAGCATGACTTCGAACGCTCTATGGCAGCATTGAAGTTCTTCACGACCTTTGGCTCGTCTGAATTTGCCGTGCGGCACTTCCTGCGTCTGGATTTCCAGCGGGCGCTGCTGATCATGCAAGGCTGGGCACTGGACGAAAATGAACACGTGCGCAGACTGGCCAGTGAAGGCAGTCGACCGCGGCTACCATGGTCGTTCCGCCTTGAAAAGTTGATGGCCGACCCGACGCCAGTGCTGCCGATCCTCGACACTCTGAAGGCTGACAGCAGCCTGTATGTGCGCAAGTCGGTGGCCAATCACCTGAACGACATCACCAAGGACAACCCCGACTGGGTGCTGGCGCAAATCGAAGGCTGGTCGCTGGAAAACCCGCACACCGCCTGGATCGCTCGTCACGCGCTGCGTTCGCTGATCAAAAAAGGTGACCGTCGAGCGCTGACGATCATGGGCGCAGGACATAAGCCGCAAGTGCGTGTAGCGCTGATCAGCGTCACTCCCGGCACGATTCGTCTGGGTGACGACCTGAGTCTGTCTTTCCAGCTGACGTCGACCGCCGAGCAAACCCAGCGGCTGATCATCGATTACGCGATTCATTACGTGAAGAAGTCCGGCGGCACCTCAGCCAAGGTCTTCAAGCTCAAGACGCTGGAGCTGGGGCCCGGCGAGTCGGTGAACGTGACACGCAAACTTCAGGTGCGTAATTTCACCACCCGGGTGCATTACCCAGGCGTGCATGAACTGGACGTTCTGATCAACGGCGAATGCCTGGCCAGCAGTCGTTTCGAACTGCTGCCGTGAGTCAGCTCAACGGCATGCGGAAAGTGAAAGTCGTGCCGTCTTCATGGCTGGAATGCACCGTCAGCATGCCGCCGTGGGCCAGTGCTATCTGGCTGGAGATGTACAGACCCAGTCCAAGCCCGGCCTGAGGTTCTTCGGCTCCAGGGCGCGAGTACGGCTGGAAGAGATGAGGCAGAACATCATCGGGGATCGGCACGCCCTGGTTGGTGACTGTCATCAGGAACTCCCCCGCTTCAACCCGGGCCGCTACGTCCACGACCCCGTTGGCGTCACCGTGGGAAATCGCGTTGGCGACCAGATTGGACAGCAGTTGCGCCAGCCGCTCGCGGTCACACCGGATGCTGTCGAGGGCGCCAATAAAGGATCGAATCGGACGTGTTGGATGAACACGTTGCACTTCGGAAATCACATGACTGAGCGCAGCTCCCAGATCCCGACACTCATGCAGGCTCAATGGAATACCATGCCCCAATCGCCCACGGGCAAAATCCAGCACGTCGTCCACCAATTGCGAGGCGCGCCTTCCGGACGTGAGGATATGACCCGCAATTTTTGCGGCCTTTTCGTCCAGAGAACGCCGTAACAGCAACTCGGCGCTGGCAGTAATCGCAAACAGCGGGTTACGCAGGTCGTGGCCCAATACGGCAATAAACTGCTCACGCCACTCTGCTACTTCGCGTTCTGCTCGCAGATCGGCTTTGACTTGCTCCAGCTTTTCTTCGGCCTCGATCTGAATCGCCAACAACCGCGCGAACGAGGTCATCAAGGCCTCGATTGCCGTGGCCTTGAGCTGGGCGGGTTTAGGGTCCAGCGCACAGATGGTGCCGAAAAACGATCCGTCTGACAGGAATACCGGTACGGCAATGTAGCTTTGGAACTGATAAATGCGCGGCGTGTGGTGCGTGCGGTAGTGATCGTCTTCACCGACATGATCGATGATCACCGCCTCGTGCAAATGGGAAGACTGGATTTCGTGGCATATAGTTGTGGTCAGTTCCAGCTCGCCGCCGGGCTTGAGGCCGAAATTCAGCTTGTCGAGCACCGCACAGGCGGTCCATGAGGTGTCGGTCACGCGCGCAACAGCGGCGAACCCCATGCCCGTGGTCTCGCTGATCACCTGAAGCATGGCGGGAACCGCGCTGATCCGGCTGATTAATGCGACATCTTCGGCGATGGTCTGCCTCATGGCGTTCCTGTCATCAACGTGAAAGAGAGAAAATCGGCGGCATTGTAGCGGCCAGACGCCATGATCGTAAAACCAGAAGTCGGGAACTGCGTCCGACCATGACAATAAACTCAACGTGCACAAATCTTCCAGACATCAGCGCCTCGCCCGTCGAAAATCTTTCAGGATGAACCGTTGATCAAATGCACCGCCCCGTAACATCGTGCCAACAGGACCTTGCCATGACCAACAGCAACTGGATCGATCTGAAGCAGGACAGCGAGTCCGGCATCGAGACGATTCGCGCGCATTTTGAGGGGCATGCCTACGATCCGCATTGGCATGACAGCTATCTGGTGGGCATCACCGAGCAGGGCGTGCAGCAATTCCATTGCCGACGAAAACGCTATGTGAGCACACCTGGCCGGATCTTCCTGCTGGAGCCCGGCGAAATCCACGACGGTGACGCCCCCTCCCCGGAAGGCTTTACCTACCTCACCCTGTATGTAGACCCGAAGTGGCTGGACCGGGAGTTACGCTCGCTGTTCGAACATACACCGGCTGACTGCCAGATAAGTTTCGCGGACACGCAGGCTGATGACACGCGTCTGGCCACTGCCACCGCTAACGCATTCCAGACGCTGCACGGAGCCGAGCTGCGCATCGTGCGTCAGACCGCACTGGATGACCTGCTGTCGAACCTGACCCGCCATCTGCGCTGGCGGACCCAGATCTCGCCCGACCCGCGCTTACCACGGGTAGCGCAGATAGCGCGGGACTTTCTCCACAGCCACGCCAGCCACGACATTGGTCTGGATGATCTGGCGCGGGTTACGGGGGTTGATCGCTTTCGGCTGACCCGGGCGTTCAAGGCCGCCTTCGGCATCGCCCCGCATGCCTATCTGATTCAGTTACGACTGGCCAAAGCACGGCGCTTGCTGGCGGGCGGTCAATCCCCGGCTGAAACCGCCGCTGCGCTGGGTTTTGCTGATCAAAGCCACTTGGGGCGATGGTTCCAGCGGGCTTACCGTATGACCCCAGCCGATTACCGCAAACGTTGCTCAAACCTTCCAGACTGAGGCACCGCCAATGGCGATGATCGACTGACGATCAATCACCAGTGAGCGCTCCATGGACCAGTTTTTGCCCTTCGTGCTGTTTGCCTTCGTGTCATCCATCACCCCCGGCCCGACCAATATTCTGGTCATGACCCATAGTTCGCGACACGGCTGGGCCGTGGTGACGCCTATCGTGCTGGGCGCGTGTGGCGGCGCCGCGGCGTTGGTGTTGCTGGTGGGCACCGGCATTGGCGATGTGCTGGCTCGGCATCAAGGTATTCAGACGGCGATGTCGTGGGTGGGAATTGCCTGGCTGAGCTGGATGGCCTGGCAGATTTTCAACGCCCCGGCCGCAGCTATCAATCCGAACGGCCCGGAAAATAAAAACGCCACGGACAGCAAAGGCACCCGATTGGGTCTGCTCGGGGCCGCCAGCCTGCAACTGGTTAATCCTAAGACGTGGATGATGGCCTTGGCAGTGGTCAGCGTTTTTGCCGGGACCGAAGCCGACAGAGGTATGCGCGTGGTTTACCTGTCGCTGATGTTCTTCCTGATCGCAATCCCCTGCATGACCGCATGGGCCTGGCTGGGCGTCAGCGCTGCACGGTTCTGTCGGTCGCCAACGGGTATGCAACGGTTCAACCGGAGCATGGCGCTGTTACTGCTGGTTTCGACGTGGATGACTGTGTGGGCTTGAGCTACGCAGATTTCACTGCAAACGGGTGACCTGTAGGAGTGAGCTTGCTCGCGATGGCGGTATATCCGTTACAAAGCTGTGTCTGATTAAACGCCATCGCGAGCAAGCTCACTCCTACAAATTTTATGTCAGGCGGTATCAACTCACTGGCCGCGCCAGGTTGATGGTGAACGTTGTGCCCTGTTCGGCAGTAGAGGTAACGCTGACGTCGCCCCAGTGAGCGCGGGCGATTTCGCGGACGATAAACAGGCCAAGGCCGATGCTGCGACTCGGATCATCGTCAGCCACGCCGTGGGGCATGGGTTCGAACAGGCCGTCAAGCCGATCCGGCGGTATCGGCGGACCGACGTTGTGCACCGCGATGCGGATCCACTGAGCATCGAATGCCGAGGTGATGGTGATAACCCCTGTCGCAGAGCCATAAGCCACGGCATTGCTCACCAGATTATCAACCAGCTCGAATAGCCGGTCGGCATCAGCCGTGCACAAGCCGTCGCCAATACATTCGTGAATCAGCACACGCCGGGGAAATAACAGCCGTTGCTCCGCCACGCTGGCAGCAATCACCTCATGCAACTGCACCGGCTGGGGCAGCACGGAAATACCGCTGCCCACCCTTGCCTGAGTGAAGTCCAGCAGATCGACAATCAAACGCTGCGCACGCCCTACCGATTGATTGACCAGCCCGAGGCTGCGCTGTTGTTTGTCGCTGAGCGGTTCCAGCCCGATCAGCCCGGCCGCCATTTTGATCGCCGCCAGCGGATTGCGCAGGTCGTGGCTGACGATGGCCACCATCTGCTCGGCGAAAGTGGCACGAATGTCGGCTTCGGTCTGAGCCATACGCAGCCGGTTCTGCACCGAGGAGAGTTCCTTCTGAGAGGCCAGTTGCTGCAACAGCATCTCTTCCGCCGCCTGACGCGTCTCGGCCAGTTCACGCTGGTATTTATTGCGCTCTTCGCCGCTCATCAGGGACAGGTGATGCACCACGCCATGCGGGGTTTCCCGTCGTATGGCATTGAGCATCATGGTCATGGCGTGACCATCATGCCGCACCAGGTCGAGTTTGATCTCCGACACGGAGCCCCGCATCTCCAGCAGCGGCCCCCAGTGTGTCTGCTGGAAAATCTTGTCCCCTACGCTCATCAAATCCTGAAAGCGGGTTCCAGCCAGGCTCGCCGAATCGGAGCCCATCCACAGGCAGAAAGTGAGATTGGCCCGCAGGATCGTGCCGTCCTCGCGAGTCAGCAGCAGACCACAGGCCGCGCCCTCGAACAGCAGGTCGCTGTCAGCGCTCAACTCGACATCAACCGGCAAGAGTCACCACTCCAGACGTGCCAAAGAACTCATCCATCGCGACAATACATGCGTCAGGATTACTCATGTGCGGGCAATGGCCAATGTTATCGATAACCCTCAGCGTGCAGTCAGGCATCACCCGCTGCAGATAATCGCCCACGTCCAGTGGCGCGATAAAATCCTGATTGCACTGCAATACCAGGGTTTTGGTCGGCAACTGCGCTACATCCTTACGGTTATCCGCCGTGAACGTGACGCGGGCAAACTGCTGGGAAACTTCCGGGTTGGTGCGACAGAAACTATGGGTCAATTCCTCGCCCAGCTCGGGTTGATCGGGGGCACCCATAATGGCCGGAGCCATGGTACTGGCCCACCCAAAATAGTTAGCTGCCAGCGTGCTGAGCAGGGTAACGATGTCTTGCCGGGTGAAACCGCCCACGTAGTCACCGTCGTTGATGTAGCACGGCGACGGGCCGACCATGACTTGCGCCGCGAAGTGGCCGGGGTCGCGCAGGTCTGCGAGCACGCCAATCATTGAGCCGACCGAATGGCCAACATGAATCACCGGGCCCGGCCCGGCGAATTCCTTGACGACCTCGAGCAAATCACTGGCGTAGCCATCCAGAGAGTCGTACTTGCGCTTGTAGTAGGCAGACAGATCCGACTGACCGTTGCCAACCAAGTCGTAGACCACTACCTTGAATCGCTCGGCGAAATACGGGGCCATGAATCGCCACATGTTCTGGTCGCAACCGAAGCCATGGGAAAACACGAGGGTTGCAGGCCCCTCTCCCGTGACCCTGACGTTATTGCGTAACTGCACCGACATCCGTATGCCTCCAACACTGACCCAAAAGGTGATCAGATTGCCACTAATGAATTAAACGAGATTAGCATCGTTCCAGACAGGAACCACTCATACGAAAGCATCTGTTCCATGAAAAAGCTTGCTTCGGCGCTCGGGGCTGCTTCTCAATAGCTGTTTTTTAAACAAACTGTGAACCGTTCATGAGTCAGACTTACGACGCACGCGGCAATATCTATATCGTCTGCACGCCTCAGAACTTGCGCGAACGGGGCATCGCGATTGCTGATAACGCAGCCGATGCTGCCTTGAATAGAGAACAATGGGCCGCCGCCGCAGTGCATGCCTTGTGCAACTGGCCAGAGGGCACGCGCCCGGCAGGCGCAAAGGCGCACCGTTCGGATGGATTATTGGTCGGTCCTTTTCAGCAGGCAGCGCCATTTGACCTATTGATCGTCAACACAGACGGTACGCTGGCCGAACGCAGCGGCAACGGCATGACCATTTTTGCCCGCTTTCTGACTGACTCTGGTTATGTTGCTTCGCAAGGCTTTGAGCTGCGGGTTCATCACGATAATCGCGACACAGCGACGCCGGTCAGCACTCAGGTTGAGCCGACTACAGTCAATGGCGAGCATGGTTTCTGGCTGGCACTCGGAAATCCGTCTTTCGGCCCGCAAGCGGTTGGCGCGCTTGGCGAAAGCCTGGAGCCCGCGCAGCTCAATGGTCGCGCGGTTAATCGGGTAAAGCCTTTGGCGCAGATTTATGCCCAATGGGACCACAGCGTTTTCGTGCGCATTGGCAACCCTCATTGCGTCACGCTGGTGAGTGATGAAGCGGACTTACCGTCTTTCGAGGCGTTGCAGGAGTCAGCATTGAACGCGGCGTTGACGCGTATCGCCTTTGCCAAAGGTGAATCCGGCACAGGCGAACCTTGCCCAGCCGGGGTGAATCTGCAATGGGCGTGGGTGCAATCCGCCAATCAAATCGTGGCCAGGGTCTTCGAACGCGGCGAAGGCCCCACGGCATCTTCAGGCACCAGCGCCTGCGCCGTGGCCAGCGCAGCCTGGCATGCAGGGTTGGTGGAAGCAGGATTGGTTCACGTCAGCATGCCGGGCGGAACGGCACCCGTGAGGGTGGAAGAGCACAACGGAGAATTGCGGGTTTCGTTGTTCGGGGTGGCGAAGGTAGCAGGCGAGTAAACACCACTTCCCTGTGGGACATCCCCCGTCGCGCAGCAAAACGGACCCTGTAGGAGCGCGCTTGCCCGCGAATCGGTGCGTCAGTCGATGAATATACCGTCTGTCCTGACGCAATCGCGGGCAAGCGCGCTCCTACAGATAAAATCTCTATAAATCAGGTAGTTATGTTTTAACGCCTTTGGGACGTCTCCCCGTCTACGACGCAACGTTGTCGCACAGCAAACACGGACCTGTAGGAGCGCGCTTGCCCGCGAATCGGTCCGTCAGTCGATGAATATATCGTCTGTCCTGACGCAATCGCGAGCAAGCTCACTCCTACAGGTAAAATTTCTATAAATCAGGCAGTTATGTTTTCACGCCTTTGGGACGTCTCCCCGTCTACTACACAACGCTGTCGCGCAACAAACACGGACCCTGTAGGAGCGCGCTTGCCCGCGAATCGGTCCGTCAGTCGATGAATATGTCGTCTGTCCTGACGCAATCGCGGGCAAGCGCGCTCCTACAGATAAAATCCTTATAAATCAGTTAGTTATGTTTTCACGCCTTTGGGACGTCCCCCCGTCTACTACGCAACGCTGTCGCGCAACAAACACGGACCTGTAGGAGTGAGCCACGTTTGCTGCGCGACAGCGGTGTGTCAGGGAGACTGGGCGACCTTCTACAGGTAAATCTTGTACAGCGACGCCCTACTCCCCAATATCCTCATTCCACAGTTCTGGCTTGCTGGCGATGAAGCCTTTCATCATGTCGACGCAGGCATGATTGTCGATCACTTCGACATTCACACCACGTGAACGCAGCAATGCTTCCTCGCCCATGAACGTCTGGTTCTCACCGACGATGACCTTGCGGATGCCGTACAACAGAATCGCCCCGCTGCACATCGAGCAAGGTGACAGTGTGGTGTAGAGCACGGCGTCGCGATAAACGCTGGCAGGCTGGCGGCCCGCGTTTTCCAGCGCGTCCATTTCCCCGTGCTTGATAGCACTGCCTTCCTGAACCCGACGGTTATGACCGCGGCCGATGATCTGACCGTCGTGAACGATGACTGAACCGATGGGAATACCGCCCTCGGCTAGCCCCAGTTGAGCTTCGTCGATTGCGGCCTGCATGAATGGGTCCATGGTTCTACCTCGTTTCCTGAGTCTGAAGAAAAGTAATGTGCATCATTGTGGCAGCCTCGCCATAGCGCTGTTCAGCGCTTGCGAAACAAACTCCTTGAGCAGGTCGGCCGAGCGCGCCTTCATGTCGGTACCGACGTCATTCTGTTTGGCCCTGAGTTTGTTGGCCAGTTGCGGTTCTTTGTCGCCGCGGTTGAGTGCGCGCAGTTCATCAGCGCTGAAGGACTGCGCATAAGCCGCAGCCATGTTGCGATCCCATTGCGACTGGAACTGCGGCTGCAAACGCTGCAACTCATCTTTGACCAGTTCCTGCGCCTGCGTCTTGCCAACCGACTCGACGATGCTGCCAAACGTGGCAGTGCGCGAAGCAACCTGATAGCCCAGCCAACCAAGGCTTTCGCCCAGGTGCCGGTCTTCGACATACGCCAAGGCGCTGTCATCAACCTCTGAAGCCTGGACACTCTGCTCAACGCTTGTCCAAAGGCCAAGCAGCAAGGCAAAAAACAAGTTGCCGGTCACTGACTTGTGCAGGGTCATGAAGTCTCCTCCGCCAACCACTCATCCCGGTTCAAACGATAGATTTTCACGCCTAACCGGTGGTATTGGCTGTAAACAAATGCGTTGAAACCCACCTTCTGAATCACGCGCACGGAAGCAACATTGGCGGGCTGAACGATGGCGATGATCGAGCGCAGCCCCAAGTGTTCAAAGCCGTAACCCAGCGTCGCACGGACAATCTCCGTGGCCAGGCCACGCCCCCAGAATTGCGGCGCCAGGCGATAGCCGATCTCCACTTCTTCAACGCCGTCGACGCTCTCACGATTCAGAGCACAAAATCCCATCAGGACACCGCTGGCTTTTTCGACCACCGCCCACGGCCCGAAGCCGTGGTGCGCATAAGATTGCAAAGACCAGTCAATGAACTCCGCCGTTGCGCTCTCGCCGAGGACGCCCCGCACCGAATAACGCATCACCTCAGGATTAATGAGGATCTGCGTCATTGGCGGCACGTCGGCGCTGCTTAACTGGCGCAGAATCATGCGCTGCGTCTCGAGTACAACGTCAGTGGTCATGGCTCAACCATCAGCCTTTCAAGGTTCTGCCGGGAGCGCAGAGACTCACAAGCCGTTGCTGACTTTCCCGGCCACATCGGCGGGCACCCAGGCCTTCCAGACTTCAGGATGCTGCTTGAGGAACAACTGAGCAACCTCTTTGGGCTGCTGACGTTTTTCACTCATCTGCCCCAGGGTCTGGTTAAGCAGGTCAATCGGCAGGTCGACCTTTTCGAAAAACGCGACAAGGTCCGGATACTGTTTGTGGAATGCATCCGAGACGCCGATGCTCAGGCGCGGCTCCAGTGAACGAGTGCCTCGTGGGTTCGGGTTATTGGCGTCGGCCAGGGTTTTCCAGGCTTCGGCGTCGAACGGCGGCTCTTCCAGCTTGATCAGTTTGAAGCGGCCCAGCAGCGGAGTCGGCGACCAGTAGTAAAACAGCACAGGTTTGCCACGATGAATCGAAGAACTGACCTCTGCATCCAGCGCCGCGCCCGAACCGGTCCGGAAGTTCACGTAGCTGTCATTGAGCTTATAAGCCTTGAGTTTCTGGGTGTTGACGATTTCTGACGTCCAGCCAGTGGGGCTGTTGAGGAAACGGCCCTTGTCCGGCGACTCAGGATCTTTGAAGACGTCTTTGTAGCGAGGCAAGTCAGCCACCGACTTGAGGTCCGGGGCCAGCGGTTTGATGCCTTTGGCGGGATCGCCCTTGATCACGAACTCCGGCACCCACCAACCTTCGGTCGCGCCTTTGACGATATTGCCAAGCCCATGGACCTTGCCTTCGGCTTCGGCCTTGACCCAGGCAGGACTACGCCCGGCCCACTCCTCGCCGATGACCTGAATATCGTTTTTCGCCAATGCGGCTTCGAGGCTCACCGTGCTGCCCGGCAGCTTATCGGTGGGGTAGCCATAACCTTTCTCGACGATGGTGCGCAGGATCTCCGTGATCAAGCTGCCGCTTTCCCAGGTGATGTCGCCGAAGTTGATCGGTGCCGCCTTTTCCGCCGCCACTGCGGGTTGCCCCAACAGGCCAAGGGCCAGGAGTGAACAGCCGAGCAGGGTTCTGATTGATGTCATGGTCACCTCTGGATGGCCGGGCCCGGCCTGATTGGGAAATTCGTTGTTAGATAGACTTGAAAGGTATCGACATCGGCAGACGGCGATAAGTTGTACTCATGCATAGGCGGCCTGCTTCTGGAGCGACACGTCAGAGCCTTCGCAATGCACGGGCAGGAGCGCGAAGTGCCTGAAGAACCGCGTCAGCCCATCTCGCCAACAAGTTGCCTCCTGTCTTAAAAAGCTAATGAAGGCAGCCCTTGCTCGGCCGCCTGGCGTTCATAGTCGAGCAGTATCTGATAATCGTCTTGATGGGCTGCCAACACCTGACTGATCGCTAGCGCCTCTGCGACATCCGGCAAGTCCGACAGAGCCTGATTCATGGCATGACGGATGACCTCTGCCTGAGCGACATCGACGCTCAACGACGTGATGAAAGGCAGGCATGGGCCATGAGCAGTGCGCGCCAGAATACGCAAACCGCGGACCTCCTCGCTGGCATCCCGGGCCAGATAGTCGAAGGTCACGCTGTCGATGGCTGCGATATCACCGCGCCGCTCCTTGAGCCAGCGCAGGCTGTGACGATGGCCGCCGGTAAGGGATACCTGCGAGAAAAACCGCCCATTTTGCTGCAGCGGTGCAACGGTATGCCGCAACAGGTTCATACCGGAGTTGGAGTCTTCGCTGTTGACGAGGCCGTGGCTGCCGAGAAAGTCCGCGACTGATCGACGAGGGTCATCAGCCCGGATCACCAGCAGGCTGCAATGCAGGCCATCGGCGCTGTTGGGCAACTCGTAAGCAGGCCGCCCGATCAGGCGAACCTTGCCGCGCAACAGCGTCATCAAGGGATAACCGCAGGTCTGTGCGAGCAGTAGCTGCCTGGATAGCCAGAGTTCCGGCAGATCGAACGCACCTTGCAGACGCTGCGCGCCGAGCACTTCGAAGATCCGCGCCAGCCAGGCCTCACTGGCCTGCGCGACGCGCTCTGGGGCGGTGTACATCGATAATTCGGCAAAACCTTGAATCATGGCAAATCCGGTCAAAACGGTTGAGCCAACCATAGATGAAAAATGCGGGGCGTGTACATGAGCCCGTCAGACTTCGCGCAAGGTATCTGAGACGGCCCTTGTGGGAGCGAACTCATTCGCGAATGCGGTGGGTCAGACCCGGATATTTTTCAGAAAGGCACCCTTCGCGAATAAATTCGCGGTGAATCTTGTTTCAGCCCAAATGCCAGGCTCCGCTTGGGCTCAATGCCCAAAAAGCCCCGTATCGGATTTCTTGGCTTTTTTGTCGGCGCGTTTTTCGTCGGCGGTCTTGGCGGGCTTTTTCTTCGCGGCTTTCTTTGAATCCATACCTTTGCTCATGATGCGTGCTCCAGGTTCAAGGATCTGTTCTCTGTTATACACCGATTCGACGCTATGATAAGCAGCCATTCCGGCCGCCCCTCTGAAGTGCGCCCTGCCAGATGTCCGAGACTGAATTCTGCCCTCTACCGTCGCTCTGCCAGCCCCTGCTGGACAAGTTCTACCGCTCCCATCGCTCGCCAATGCGCTCGTCCGGAGCGGCACAGATGTGGGTGGCACGGCAGCAGGAAATCATCGGCGCACTGAGTCTTATGCCGGTGGCTGACGGGTATTGGTTGACCGGGCTGTTCGTGGCGCCGCAGTGGCGAGGACGGACCATTGCAGGACAACTGATCGCCAGCGCGCTCAAGGAGCTGAACGGGCCGGTCTGGCTGTTTTGCCATCCGGATCTCGTGACGTTTTACGAACGATCAGCCTTCGCACTCACAACAGATTTGCCGCCGATGCTGGCGGACAAGCTGGCGCGGTATCAAAAGACCAAGGCGTTGATGGCGATGCAGAGGAAGGGGTAGATATTGAACCGTAGGAGCGCGCTTGCCCGCGATAGCTTAAGCACAGGCGATAGATTCGTCGACTGACAGACCGAATCGCGGGCAAGCGCGCTCCTACAAGAATGCATTCCAGCTCAAAGCATGAATGCATTCTGCCTAAGCGTTACTCATCCGCATTCGGATCCATATCCGGGAACATCACGTCCATAAACCCGAACTTGCTGAAGTCGGTAATACGCGAAGGATAAAGGCGGCCAATCAGGTGATCGCATTCGTGCTGCACTACGCGGGCATGAAAGCCGTGGGCGTCGCGCAGGACCGGCTGGCCGTCCGGATCGAAGCCTTCGTAACGGATACTTTGAAAGCGGTTAACCGCGCCACGCAAACCCGGCACAGACAGGCAACCTTCCCAGCCTTCTTCAACGGCCGGATGCAACGGCGTGATCACAGGATTAAGCAATATCGTCTGAGGTACGGCTTCAGCATCCGGATAACGCTCGTTGCGTTCAAAACCGAAGATCACCAGTTGCAGGTCTACGCCAATCTGCGGAGCCGCCAAACCAACACCGCCGACGCTTTCCATGGTTTCAAACATGTCGGCGATCAGGGTCTTGAGCTCAGCGCTGCCGAACATCGATTGAGGCACAGGTGGGGCGATGCGCAAGAGACGCTCATCGCCCATTTTCAGAATGGGGTGGATCATGCGGGCCGGGCTCCTTAGCGAAAAAACCTCATCCTGCCACACTCAGGCTCAGGATTCCCCGGCCTTGGCGGGCAGCGGCAGAGAATGGTCACGCCCCAGACCGGAAACATGCTGTTTCTCTGTGGACTCGATTGCGCCATCACCTTCTACTTTCTCGCCCTTGTCCTTGCCTTCAACCGACATATGTTCGACTACGGCGTTCATCTCGGCACCCAGCAATAGCACCGCTGCCGAAATATAGAAATACAGAAGCAAGACGATGATTGCACCGATGCTGCCGTACATGGCGTTGTAGTCAGCGAACGTCTTGACGTAATAACCAAAGCCCAACGAGGCGATAATCCACACCACGACCGCCAGCACAGAGCCTGGCGTGATAAAGCGAAACTCCTGCTTTACGTCCGGCATGACGTAATAAATCAATGCCACAGCCACCATCAGCAGCATGACGATCAGCGGCCAGCGCAGGATGGTCCAGAGCGTGACGATAAAATCTTCCATGCCTATTTGCGCGGCAATCCAGTTCATGACTTGCGGCCCGGTGACCATCAACGCGGCCACCGCCAGCATCATCATGGCGATACCGATGGTGTAAGCCACAGACAGCGGAATGCGCTTCCAGACCGGGCGGCCTTCAACCACGTCATAGGCGGCGTTCATCGCACTCATCATCAAGCGCACACCGGCCGAGGCGGTCCATAGCGCGATGACGATACCAATCGAGAGCAACCCGCCTTTGGACTGCTGCAGTTGATCAATAACCGGATTGACCTGCTCCAAAGCCTGAGGCGGCAAAACGAGCTCTGACTGCAACCGCAGCCAGGAGAAGAAATCCGGCAGGTGCAGAAAACCGATCAGGGCAATCAGAAACAGCAGGAAAGGAAACAGCGAGAACAGCATCTGGTAGGCCAACGCTGACGCATAGGTAGACATCTCGTCATCGAGAAATTCGCTAACCGTACGGACCATCACCTTGCCCAGTGGCAGTTGGCGCAATTCCGGGAAAATCATGGCGTCTCCTTCGCTACATAACTGACGCAGCTTACACATTCACATTGATGGGTACTGCGCCTCTTACACAAGCTGTTCGCAGATAATGGCGTTTTACCTTAATTCAGTGGACTGGACGGCCTGAAAAAGGTTTCAAAACCTTGGTTTACAGACGCTGAAAATGACAACGGCCATCCGAAGATGGCCGTTGCTCAACACCAGGACTAACCCGGCTAGTCGGCTTACGCCTTGTCGACGCCCTTCTTCACTGCGTCTTTGGCCTTGCCTTTGGCTTGCTGGGCTTCGCCTTTGATTTCCTGGGCCTTGCCTTCAGCTTTCAGTTTGGAGTTGTCGGTTGCTTTACCCACGCCTTGCTTGACGTTACCGACTGCTTCGTTAGCCATGCCTTTAACTTTATCGCCAGTGCTGCTCATAGGTCTTACTCCGCAGAATCAATGAGAGGTCATCGCCTCGACGTAATGATTGACCTGCCCCTTTTGCGCAGAGTTTCAAGTATTTTCATGAACGTGACAGCCGTTCGTCTGCTGCTCATGAGCCTGATAAAACCGCTCGGTAAAACTTTGGCTTTAAGTTTGCGCAGCAACCCACGAGAATGCGCAACGCAATCCGGCTGCGTCGGGCCAATGCCCGTCGCGCTGAATACAACGATCCGCAGGAACATTATGAAACTCGATAAAAAGCAGGCCATCGCACGCCGGAACCAGGAACTGGGCGGTGCCGTGCTGGGTACCAACAACACCCACTTTGCAACCTTGAATACCAACAAGAACATCTGGTGGTTCGACCTGCCCGTGCCGCGCCTGGCGGTGGGTCAGTACGAATGGGTGCATCTGTTGCTGTACACGCCGACCACCGACCAATTGCTGCATTTGAAGGTCACCACGGTGTTCCTGCGTGATCACATGGAAGGTCTGGTGATTCGCAATAAAGGCCAGCGCAAGTCCACCGTCAGCCTGGAACTGAGCGCGGACAAGGATTCTTATTTGAAGGATGTGAGGCCGCTGGGTGCGGGATTGAGCTTTGCGGATTTTCAGCAGCCCTGATGCTTTGAACTGCGCAACTCTGTCGCGCAGCAAACGCGGGACCCTGTAGGAGTGAGCTTGCTCGCGATTCGGTCATAGGGTCTACGAATTTATCGCCTGAACCGACGTCATCGCGAGCAAGCTCACTCCTTGTATGTTGCTCCTGCACCAAGGAGAAGGGTTAGTCTCTAAGGTGTGACATACGAGAAATACGTTTCTGGGGGAGGCCGATCGCTCCTGAAGGC
>NZ_JAGTPI010000092.1:0-16421 GCF_021147825.1 Pseudomonas quasicaspiana | reverse complement strand
TCCTTCGCCCCCCGCGTGCGTCCCTTTATGCCGGCCTGCTTCCTCAAGTGAATCGCGTCCAGCCTTATCGCGAGCAAGCTCTGCTCCCACAGAATGTATTTGAAAAATGGGATTTCTTTCAGCAGCTCTAACCCGGCTATCCTAGCCCGACTAGCGACAAATAGAATTAAAACTCTAAACGTGACTGCTATGAATTCTTGAGTCATTTAAGTGACTGAAGAGGCCTTCCTTGCCTCTAGGCGGCCATTTGCAAAGCTGCTACTCTCGGCCCGCTTTTGACCCGTCATTAAGCAACAAAGCGTGAACTGCACAATTCCAAAACACAAAAAAATCATCGCATTCAAGCGGTGTGAAGAATTCGCTGTCGCTGAGGAGCCCGGCTTCCATGATTGAAAACTTCTGGAAGGACAAGTATCCGTCTGGCATACCTGCCGAGATCAATCCTGACGAATACCCCAACGTCCAGGCCGTATTGAAGCAGTCTTGCGAGCGTTTCGCCAGCAAGCCGGCGTTCACCAATCTGGGCCAGACCCTCACCTATGGTGAGCTGTATGAAAAGTCGGGCGCTTTTGCCGCCTGGATTCAGCACCATACCGATTTGCAGCCCGGTGATCGTATCGCCGTGCAGTTGCCCAACGTCCTGCAATACCCCATTACCGTATTCGGTGCCTTGCGCGCCGGTCTGATCGTGGTCAATACCAACCCGCTGTATACCGCGCGGGAAATGGAACACCAGTTCAAGGACTCCGGTGCCAAGGCGCTGGTCTGCCTGGCGAACATGGCGCATCTGGCTGAAAAGGTCGTGCCCAAGACTAGCGTCAAGCATGTGATTGTCACCGAAGTGGCGGACATGCTGCCGACGCTCAAGCGCCTGTTGATCAACAGCGTTATCAAGTACGTGAAGAAGATGGTTCCGGCTTACCACTTGCCGGCGGCAGTCAAATTCAATGAAGTGCTTAAAAAAGGCCGTGGCCTTTCCTTCACCGAGGCCGTACCGGCCAGCAATGACGTTGCGGTGCTGCAATACACCGGCGGCACCACCGGCGTGGCCAAAGGCGCGATGCTTACCCACCGCAACCTGATCGCCAACATGTTGCAGTGCAAGGCCTTGATGAGCTCGAACATGAATGAAGGCAGCGAAGTGGTGATCACGCCGCTGCCGCTCTATCACATCTATGCCTTCACCTTTCACTGCATGTCGATGATGTTGATCGGCAACCACAACATCCTGATCAGCAACCCGCGTGACCTGCCCGCCATGGTCAAGGAGCTTTCCAAGTGGAAGTTCACTGGGTTTGTCGGCCTCAATACGTTGTTCGTGGCGCTGTGCAATAGCCCTGAGTTTCGCAATCTGGATTTCTCGGGCCTGAAAGTGACGCTGTCCGGCGGCATGGCCTTGCAACTGGCCGCTGCCGAACGCTGGAAAGAAGTGACTGGCTGCGCCATTTGCGAAGGCTATGGCATGACTGAAACCAGTCCGGTAGCCAGTTGCAACCCTAACCAGAATATCCAGATTGGCACCATCGGCATTCCGGCGCCTTCGACGTTGTGCAAAGTCATCGACGACGCAGGCAACGATTTGCCACTGGGTGAAGTTGGCGAGCTGTGCATCAAAGGCCCACAGGTGATGAAAGGCTATTGGGAGCGTCAGGACGCGACCGATGAAATGATCGACGCGGATGGCTGGCTCAAGACCGGCGATATCGCAATAATCCAGCCCGACGGCTACATGCGGATTGTCGATCGCAAGAAAGACATGATCCTGATCTCCGGCTTCAACGTTTACCCTAATGAGCTCGAAGACGTGCTGGCGACCTTGCCGGGCGTGGTGCAGTGTGCGGCCATTGGCGTTCCAGACGATAAATCCGGCGAAGCGATCAAGGTGTTCGTGGTGGTCAAACCGGGCATGACCCTGACCAAGGATCAAGTCATGGAGCACATGCGCGCCAACCTGACCGGCTACAAAGTCCCGCGTAGCGTCGAGTTCCGCGACTCACTGCCTACTACAAACGTCGGCAAGATCCTGCGTCGCGAATTGCGCGATGAGGAGTTGAAGAAGTTGGGGTTGAAGAAGTAAAAGTTCTTCTGCCAGGCTTCGCTCCCACAGGTGATCAAAAAACCTGTGGGAGCGAGGCTTGCCCGCGATAAGGCTGGACGCGACAGACCTGATATATGCGGTGTTCTTATCGCGGGCAAGCCCGGCTCCCACAGGTTTTGTGATCGTCTGTTGGAGCTGTGCTTCTCCGCGAACGCATTATCGTTCTAGGTTCGAATGCGGCCCAGTAGAGTCTCACGCAAGAACCTCATCGGTTCCCGGCTGCGGCGTACACATCGCCACGCTCCCGCTTACCAACCGCGACCACAGTAACGACCACTCGGTCATCTTCGACCCGATACACCAGTCGATAACCTGCGCTGCGCAGTTTGATCTTGTAGTGGTCCGGCATGCCATGCAAAGCATCACCCGGAACTCTTGGCAGGCTGAGTCGCTCTTGAAGCTTCTTCTTCAACTGGTCACGAATTGTATGGCCCAGCTTTTCCCACTCTTTCAATGCTGATGGCAGAAACTCAAGCTTAAAGGTCATCAATGTCTACCGGCACGGGCTTTTCATGCTGGCGCGACTTGATAAGGTCGGCGAGATCGAGATCGTCAAGACGCTCCATCATGGCCTCGAAGACCTCTGCGGGGACCATATAGCCCATCACCTTGTTATGGTTAAGAACTGCGACTGGCAATCCATGGGCACCACTCAATACCGCTGAGGGATTTTTCTTCAATTCGGATACGCTGACGGCGATGTCGGCCAAGATACTTTGCATTATTTGGTGCTCCATTTTGGGCGATATTTTGGTCTTTTTAATGGGCTTTCGCAACCATCCAAGTGGGCCATTGCTTATTATGAATTTCGCGTCGGATATGGGAGGTCGTCACAAGTAACCTCAATCTGCGACAATCCCCGCCTTTGCACCTTTCAAAAAGACCCTGCGCACCTGATGACCGATCAAACGCCCTCGATTGACCAACTCCTGAAGAACCTCGACCACGCGATGATCAGCGATCGTCATCGCTTGCGCCGCCAGTTGCATGAGCTGCGCAAGAAGCCCGATGAGGCGAAGCTAGCGCAGTGGGTGGCGAAGGTGCAGGCGTCGTGTGCTCAGGTGACTGCGCGGCGTGACAGCGTGCCGGTGATTCGTTACGACGACAGCCTGCCGATTGCTGCCAAGCGTGACGAAATCAAAGAGGCGCTGCTCAAGCACCAGGTGCTGATCATTGCCGGTGAGACCGGGTCGGGTAAAACCACCCAGTTGCCGAAGATCTGCCTGGAAATCGGTCGCGGGCAACACGGTCTGATTGGCCATACCCAGCCACGTCGAATCGCAGCGCGCAGCGTCGGCAGTCGCGTCGCAGAAGAGCTGGGAACGCCATTGGGCGCGCTGGTCGGTTATCAGGTGCGCTTCGAGGATCAGAGCGACAGCAGCACCCTGATCAAGCTGATGACCGACGGTATCCTGCTGGCGGAAACCCAGCACGACCGCTTTCTTGAGCGTTACGACACAATCATCGTCGACGAAGCCCACGAGCGCAGCCTCAATATCGATTTCCTGCTGGGTTACCTGAAAACCCTGCTGCCGCGTCGCCCGGACCTGAAAGTCATCATCACGTCGGCGACCATCGACTTGCAGCGGTTTTCCGAGCACTTCAATGACGCACCTATCGTCGAGGTTTCCGGTCGGACGTTCCCCGTGGAAACCTGGTATCGCCCGCTGACCTCCCAGCAGGACGAAGAGGGCAACAGCGTCGAAGATGACCTGACGGTTGATCAGGCGATTCTGGCGACGCTGGACGAGCTGGCCGCTTTCGAACGCAGTGAACGCAAGAGCCCTGGCGATGTTCTGGTGTTCCTGCCCGGCGAGCGTGAAATCCGTGATGCTGCAGAAATGCTGCGCAAGGCGCAGCTCAAACATACGGAAATCCTGCCACTGTATGCGCGCCTGTCGCCTGCCGAGCAGCAGCGGATTTTCCAGTCGCATCCGGGACGGCGTGTGGTACTGGCAACCAACGTTGCTGAAACTTCGTTGACCGTTCCGGGCATCCGTTACGTGATCGACACCGGGACCGCGCGCATCAGCCGCTACAGCTATCGCGCCAAGGTACAGCGCTTGCCCATTGAGGCCGTTTCCCAGGCCAGCGCCAACCAGCGTAAAGGCCGTTGCGGCCGGGTCGAGCCGGGTCTCTGCGTGCGGCTGTATAGCGAAGAAGATTTCAACGGGCGGCCGGAGTTTACCGATCCGGAAATCCTGCGTACCAACCTCGCCGCGGTGATCCTGCAGATGCTGCATCTGCGCCTGGGCGAGATCACGGACTTCCCGTTCATTGAGCCACCAGACGGCAAAGCCATCAGCGACGGTTTCAACCTCTTGCAGGAACTGTCGGCGGTTAACCGCGAAAATCAGCTGACACCGCTGGGCCGCCAGTTGGCACGCTTGCCGGTGGACCCGCGCATGGGGCGCATGTTGCTGGAAGCGGCGAAGCAGGGCAGCTTGCAGGAGGTGTTGATCGTTGCCAGCGCCATGTCCGTGCAGGATGTGCGCGAGCGTCCGCCGGAGCGTCAGCAAGCGGCGGATCAGGCCCACGCACAATGGAAGGACGCTGATTCGGACTTCGCCGGACTGGTCAATCTGTGGCGTGGTTTCGAAGAGCAACGTCAGGCCCTGACCGCCAGCCCGCTACGCAACTGGTGCCGTCGCAACTTCCTCAACTACCTGCGCCTGCGAGAATGGCGCGACGCTCACCGCCAGTTGGGCCTGATCTGTCGCGACCTGCAACTGACAGTCAACAAAGAGCCCGCCGACTACCCGAAATTCCACAAGGCGATTCTCTCCGGTCTGCTCAGTCAGATCGGGCAGAAAGCCGACGAAGGCGATTACCTCGGCGCACGACAACGACGCTTCTGGATTCACCCGTCGTCAGGGTTGGGCAAGAAGCGGCCGCAATGGTTGATGACCGCTGAGCTGGTGGAAACCACCAAACTGTATGCGCGCATGGTCGCCAAGATCGATTCAGACTGGATCGAGCCGCTGGCCGGGCATTTGATCAAGAAGAACCACTTCGAGCCGCATTGGGAAAAGAAGCGCGGGCAGGTCGTGGCGTTCGAACAGATCACCTTGTTTGGCCTGATCGTGGTCGGCCGTCGTCCGGTGCACTACGGGCCGATTGATCCGGTGGTCTCCCGAGAACTGTTCATCCGCGAAGGGTTGGTGCGTGGCGAGATCAACTCTCGCGCCAAGTGCCTGAGCGCCAATACCCGGTTGCTGGAAACCCTCGACGAACTGGAAGCCAAGGCGCGTCGCCGCGACATTCTCGCTGACGAAGACACGCTTTACGGCTTTTACGAGGCACGAATTCCCGCCGAGATTCATCAGGCTGCGACCTTCGATCACTGGTACAAAACCGAGAGTCAGAAGAACCCGCAACTGTTGATCATGCGCGAAGAAGACGTATTGGCCCGCGAGGCCAATGAAGTCACCGCGGCGTATTACCCGGACACCCTCAAGCTGGGCGATCTGACCCTGCCGCTGACTTATCACTTCGAACCCAATCATCCTCGCGATGGCGTGACCGTACGCGTACCTGCGCCGTTGTTGCTGTCGTTGCCCGCCGAGCGGCTGGAATGGCTGGTGCCGGGCTTGCTGGAAACCAAATGCATCGCGCTGGTCCGCAACCTGCCCAAGGCAATTCGCAAGAACTTCGTGCCGGTCCCGGACTTTATCAAGGCAGCGTTGCAGCGCATTACGTTTGGCGAAGGTTCGTTGCCCCAGGCGCTGGGCCGCGAATTGCTGCGCATGACCGGTGCGCGAGTCAGTGACGAAGCCTGGGCTGAAGCCGCGCAGCAGCTTGAAAGTCATCTGAAAATGAATCTGGAAATTGTCGACGGCAACGGCAAATTCCTCGGCGAAGGCCGCGAGCTGGACGAACTGACCGCGCGTTTTGCAGAAGCCAGTCAGGCTGCCCTGGCAGTTCCGCAGTCAGCGAAAGGTCAGCAGCCAGTAGAGGCGAAAGTCTTCGCGCCGGTGGCGGAAAAAACCCAGCAGAACATCGCCGGGCTTTCCATGACGGTTTACCCTGCGCTGGTCGAAGAATCAGGTACGGTCAAGGAGGGGCGCTTCTCGACCTCCGCCGAAGCTGAATACCAGCATCGCCGTGCCCTGCAACGTTTGCTGTTGCAGCAATTGGCTGAACCGGCCAAGTTCCTGCGCAGCAAACTGCCGGGCCAGACCGAACTGGCATTGCTGTATCGCGAGTTGGGGCGCATCGACGCGCTGGTCGAAGACATTCTGCTGGCCAGCCTCGACACCTGCGTGCTGGAAGGCGAGGAGAGCTTGCCCCGTGACGGTGCCGGGCTGCTGGCATTGGCCGAACGCAAGCGTGGCGCATGGACTGAACACGCCGAGCGTCTGGCGAAGCTGACCCTGGATATTCTCAAGCTCTGGCACGGCCTGCAAAAGCGCTTCAAGGGCAAGATCAATCTGGCCGAGGCGGTCGCGCTCAACGACATCAAGTCGCAGCTGGGGCAGTTGGTCTATCCGGGCTTCGTTCGCGAAACACCGGCGCAGTGGCTCAAGGAGTTGCCGCGTTACCTGAAAGCCATTGAAATGCGTCTGGAAAAGCTACCGAGCCAAGTGCAGAAGGATCGGGTCTGGAGCATCGAACTGGCGGGGCTTTGGGCCCAATACCAGGCCCGTGCCAGCAAACACGCCCAGGAAGGCAAGCGCGATCCGGAGCTGACCGCCTATCGCTGGTGGCTGGAGGAATACCGCGTGTCGCTGTTCGCCCAGCAACTGGGGACCAGAATGCCGGTGTCCGACAAGCGCTTGAGCAAGCAATGGAGCCAAGTGGAGGGGTAGGCCGTTCAAACGGATATCTGTGAGTGAGTTTGCTCGCGATGAACGATGACACGGTAATGGCTGACAAACCGAGTCGTCTGCATCGCGGGCAAACCTCGCTCCCACAGGTTTACAGGCGAACATAGAATCTCACACAGGTTTGATACAGCACCCAGTGCGTGGGTCATGCGCAAAACGTGTGGGAGCGAGGCTCGCCCGCGATACATGAGACGTGGCTGGAAGACACACCGCGTTATCCTTTATCGTCCGGATGCGGCTCGGCCCAGGCACCGCTCAGATATACGTACTCACCTGATCGCACGAGCACCTACAGGTCTTCTGTTCAAACTCCCCAATATAGGGGCCGATATGGCACACTTCGGCCCTTGAACCCCTGAGCGTTGCCAAAGCTTGTCCGCACCAAGGGTGTTTTACCGTTTTGCATTGGTACGTCGGTCCCAAAAAAGTGGGGCCGCCGCGATGCCCGAGCAGGTCGTTACCTGCATTGATCAATAAGAGAGGAACGACCGTGCACAACGTCGTCATCAGCGGCACAGGCCTGTACACCCCGGCCAACAGCATTTCCAATGAAGAGCTGGTGCAGTCTTTCAATACCTACGTTGCTCAATTCAACAGCGAGAACGCTGCCGCCATCGAGCGTGGCGAAGTCCAGGCGCTGACTGAATCCAACGCTGCCTTTATCGAAAAAGCCTCGGGCATAAAAAGCCGTTTTGTCATGGACAAGGACGGTATTCTTGACCCGCACCGCATGAAGCCTCGCTTGCCCGAACGCTCCAATGATGAATGGTCGATCCTCTGCCAGATGGGTGTGGCTGCCGCTGAGCAAGCCTTGCAACGTGCCGGCAAGACCGCTGCCGATGTCGACGGCGTTATCGTCGCCTGCTCGAACCTGCAACGCGCCTACCCGGCGATTTCCATCGAAATTCAGGCAGCATTGGGTGTTCAGGGTTTCGGCTTTGACATGAACGTCGCCTGCTCGTCGGCAACCTTTGGGATTCAGACAGCAAGCAACAGCGTGCAATTGGGCCAGGCCCGCGCAGTATTGGTCGTCAGCCCGGAAATCTGCACTGCACACCTGAATTTCCGTGACCGCGACAGCCACTTCATCTTCGGTGATGCCGCCACGGCTGTGCTGGTTGAGCGTGCCGATCTGGCCACTTCAGCGCATCAGTTCGATATTCTCGGCACCAAGTTGCTGACCAGCTTTTCCAACAACATCCGTAACAACTTCGGTTTTCTCAACCGCACAGCAGAAGAGGGCGAAGGCGCGCCCGACAAACTGTTCGTCCAGGAAGGCCGCAAGGTGTTTCGCGAAGTTTGCCCGATGGTCGCCGAACTCGTGGGTGCGCACCTGCATGAAAACAGCCTGAACGTCAGCGATGTGCAGCGCTTCTGGCTGCATCAGGCCAACCTCAGCATGAACCACCTGATCGTCAAAAAGCTCTTGGGCCGCGACGCCTCGATCGAAGAAGCGCCGGTAATTCTCGACACGTATGCGAACACCAGCTCGGCGGGTTCGGTGATCGCGTTTCACACCTATCAGGATGACCTGCCAAGCGGCGCGCTGGGCGTGCTGAGTTCGTTTGGCGCAGGTTATTCGATTGGCAGCGTGATTCTGCGCAAGCGTTGAGGGCGGCGGGCTTCCAGAGGGTGCGATGTTGGGGCGTCAGATGAAAAGCCGTCACAGCCTTCGGAACTCCTACAAAGTGGTATCGAAAAAAAAGCCCGACCTTGCCCTGGCGAACGGATGATGGGGATCGCCAGGGCAACGTCGAGCGGTAAGGTCTTTGCGGCGTCAAGCGACGGGAGCTGCGCCGCTTGAAGCCTGAAACGTGTCGCGGTGCTCTTTAGAACTTCGCTTCCAGATCCAGCTGAAGGGTTTTTGCATCTGCGTCGGTGCGCCCGGCGTTAGGGATGTGGTCAGCATCGGCCAACAGGTAAGTGGCACCAATCGTGAAGTTCTTGTCGATTTCGTAACCAACTTTCAACTTGTGACCGCGTGAGCCGGTGAAGCCGTTGGCGAAGTCCGAGTCGGTGAACGCGCCGACCACGCCATTGCGTTGTACATCGCGGTAGTTGTAGTCCAGACCGAAACCGAACACCTTGGTTTTCACACCCGCCAGCCAGGCCGTGTCATTGCCGTCAGAGGCTTTGTCGTTGACGACGTATTGACCATACACACCCAGTGGTACAGCCAGGCCGCTGATATCTATCTGACCGAAACCTTCGTACAACTGGAACTCAGTCGGTGTATTACCGTTGACTGCAAGACCGGCTGCGCCCTCATCGTCATCGTTGTCGAAACCGTAGACGCTACCGCCCAAGGTAACTTTCAGGTTGTCTGTCGGCGCGAACCTGGCACCCAACTGACCGGCATACATGCGTAGGTCATGACGGAATTGCGTGCCTTCACCGTCGATATTGTTGTTGAGGGTGTAATGACCCGCGCTGCCGAACAACTCGGTTTTGCCGCCCAGTGGCAAGCTGTAGGTCGCTGCCAGGCCTTCAGGGTTGAGGTCGCTGTCCCAGATGATATCGCCCATGCTGACCCACGGCTGGTTCATCTTGCCGCCGATGATGTGCAGGTTCTTGATGGCTGTCGGGGCGTAGTCGATGTAGCCCAGGTCCAGCCACAGGTTTTTCTTGGCGAACTTGTTATCCAGATCCGCGTTGGTAGAGCGACCATCACCGCTGGTGCCGCCGGTGGCGATGCGAATACCCGTGTTCACTTGCGGGTTGATTTCGGTATAGGCACCCAGTCTTGCCCGGATACGCTGGCGGCTCTGGTCCTGACTGTTGCTCTGTCCTTCGACGTTGACGAATTCCTGGCGAACACGCACATCACCCTTGAACTGAGTCTTGGTCGCCCAGGCGACTTTTTTCTCGAACTCGGCCTGAGAGGCTGTCTTGGTGTTTTGCACATCTGCGAGTGCTTGTTTCTGTGCTGCCTGGTCTTTGGCCAGTTCGGTCTGCAGTTCAGCGTACTGGGCTGCGTTGATAGAGCCGTTAGCCTTGAGCATGTCCAGCAATTTAGCGTCGACTGCGGCATTGGCAGGAATAGCCATTGCCAATACCAGGCCACCACACAGGGCCGAAGCAGTACGTGTAGAAACAAGACGCATGTTGATCTCCATAACGTGAATAAGGACGACATCAGGTCATCCTGGGGAAACCGCCCCACAGGCAGGGCGTTTGAGGGTTAGTACCCCCGGTTCTAAAAACAGGCGCCAGTATCACGATGGGTTATGACAAAAAGGTGGCACAACGATGGCGTCTCGGTGACATTTAAAAGTCTGTAAGCCTTGAGCTAGAGCCTTCGAAACCGAGACGGGTGAACATTGTCGACTGATGGGGGATACTGCTGCGTCGCTCGATTCAGTTGGGGAAGTCCGCATGCCCGTCCAGATATCTACCCTTGAAAACGTCGTGCCTGCCCAATGGGACGCACTGGTTCCGGGGGGGCAGCCGTTCGTGCGCCATGCGTTTCTCAGTGCGCTGGAAGACAGCGGTAGCCTCGGGCCACGCTCGGGCTGGCAGGCTGAACACTTGCTCAACTACCAGAATGGTGAGCTGGTCGCGGCGATGCCTGCGTATCGCAAGTGGCACTCTTACGGCGAGTACGTGTTCGATCACAGCTGGGCTGATGCTTGTCGTCGCGCGGGCATTGCGTATTACCCCAAGCTGCTGGTGGCAGTGCCGTTCAGTCCGGTGAGTGGAGCAAGGATTTTGTCGGCGTCGCCTGATGCCGGCATTGAGTTGCTCAATGCTGTGCCCGGTTATCTTCAAGACCAGGAACTCTCCAGCGCACACGTTAATTTCACTGACCCCCTGGCCGATGCGTTTCTGGACGAGCAGCCAGGCTGGCTACAGCGTTATGGTTGCCAGTTTCATTGGCAAAACCGTGGCTATCGGGATTTTCAGGACTTCCTCGATGCCTTGAGTTCGCGCAAGCGCAAGCAGATGCGCAAGGAGCGCGAGCAGGTGGCGGGGCAGGGCATCGAGTTCGACTGGCTCGAAGGCCATCAGCTAAGCGAGCTGCTGTGGGATTTCGTATATGCCTGTTACTCCAATACCTACGAGGTGCGTGGGCAATCGCCGTATCTGACGCGTGAGTTCTTTAGTCTGTTGGCCGAGCGCATGCCTGAGGCCATCCGTGTGGTGCTGGCGCGACAGGGTTCACGGCCGGTAGCCATGGCGTTCAGCCTGTTGGGCGGTGACAGTTTTTACGGACGCTATTGGGGATGTCTCGCGGAGTTCGACCGCCTGCATTTCGAGACGTGTTTCTACCAGGGCATGGATTACGCCATCGGCCATGGCCTGAAGCGTTTCGATGCCGGGGCGCAAGGTGAGCACAAATTGATTCGCGGCTTTGAGCCGGTGATCACTCGGTCATGGCACTACTTGACCCATGCCGGGCTGAAGGACGCGGTCAGTGATTTTCTTGATCAGGAAAGGGTTGGCATCCTGGCATATGCCGAAGATGCCAAAGGAGCGCTGCCGTATCGGCAGGTTTGACGACAATCTCGTGCCTTTGAGCGGCCTTGTGGGAGCGAATTCATTCGCGAAGGGGCTGGTGCATTCACGTCATCTCCACAGTCAGGAATACCGCCTTCCCGAATGAATTCGGTCCCACAGGGGGTGTATTCCAATCCATCAGTTGCAGGGGCTGACAGAATCAATCAATCCCCACAAACCCTCCGGTCTGATGCTGCCACAGCCTTGCATACAAGCCACCATGTGCCAGCAACTCGGCGTGTGTACCGCTTTCAGCAATGCGGCCGTTTTCCAGTACGACCAGTCGGTCCATTCGCGCAATCGTCGACAGGCGGTGAGCGATGGCGATCACGGTTTTGCCCTTCATCAGCGTTTCCAGGCTTTCCTGAATTGCCGCTTCGACTTCCGAATCCAGTGCCGAGGTGGCTTCGTCCATGATCAGAATCGGCGCGTCCTTGAGCAGCACCCGGGCAATCGCGATACGCTGGCGTTGCCCACCTGACAGCTTCACGCCGCGTTCTCCTACCTGAGCGTCAAAGCCCACGCGTCCTTCGGAGTCTGTCAGCAGCGGGATGAACTCATCCGCCCGAGCCTTGCGCACGGCTTCCCACAATTGCTCGTCGGTGGCCTCCGGTTTTCCGTACAGCAAATTGTCACGGATCGAGCGGTGCAGCAGCGACGTGTCCTGAGTGATCATGCCGATCTGTTCGCGCAGGCTTTCCTGAGACACATGGGAAATGTCCTGACCGTCGATCAGGATCTGTCCGCCCTGTACGTCGTACATGCGCAACAGCAGGTTGACCAGCGTCGACTTGCCCGCACCTGATGGACCAATCAGACCGATTTTCTCGCCCGGTCTGATGTCCAGGTTCAGGCCGTGGATGATCCCGTTACCGTTGCCATAGTGGAAATCCACACCGTCGAATTTCACGCCGCCCTTGTCCACGTTCAAGCGCGGTGCAGGCTTGCGATCGGTGACGCTGACCGGTTGGGAAATGCTCGCCAGACCGTCCTGAACCATGCCGATATTTTCGAAGATGCCGTTGACTACCCACATGATCCAGCCGGACATGTTGACGATACGAATCGCCAGGCCAGTGGCCAGGGCGATGGCGCCCACCGAGATCAGGGACTGGGTCCACAGCCACAACGCCAGACCGGTAGTGGTGACGATCAGCACCCCGTTCATGGTGGTAATGACGGTATCCATGGCGGTCACAACGCGACCGGCCAGTTGGGTTTTTTCGGTCTGTTCGATAATCGCTTCGCGGGCGTACTGTTGTTCGTAATTGGTATGAGCGAACAGCTTCAAGGTGGTGATGTTGGTGTAGCCATCAACGATACGGCCCATGAGTTTGGAGCGTGCGTCCGAGGACACCACCGAGCGTTCTTTCACACGCGGGACGAAGTAGCAGAGCGCGGCGATATACGAAGCAATCCACGCCAGCAGCGGGATCATCAGGCGCCAGTCTGCTTCAGCGAACAAGACCAGGGCGCTGATGGCGTAGATCAACACGTGCCAGAGCGCATCCACAGCCTGAACGGCAGAGTCGCGCAATGAGTTACCGGTTTGCATGATGCGTTGGGCGATGCGCCCGGCGAAATCGTTCTGGAAGAACCGCACGCTCTGCTTTAGCACATAGCTGTGGTTCTGCCAGCGAATCATGCTGGTCATGCCTGGGCTGATGGTCTGGTGCACAAGCAGGTCGTGCAAGCCAACGAAAATCGGTCGCAACAGCAGGGCAACCACGGCCATCCAGATGAGCTCGTTGGCGTGGATACTGAAAAAGTCTTTATTGGGCGTGCCCTGGGCCAGATCAATGATACGGCTCAGGTAGCTGAACAGCGCGACTTCGATCAGTGCGCTAATCAAGCCGACGACCAGCAAGGCTGCAAAGCTCGGCCAGACCTGGCGCAGGTAGTAGATGTAGAAGGCTAGAACGGTATTGGGCGGGGCGTCGGTGGGAGCGTCACGGAAGATATCGATCAGTTTTTCGAAACGACGATAGAACATTGGCAATGATGCCCACGAGTTAGGCGGGCTCTCCTTACTGAGCGGATATTCCCTTGATCGGACCGCATGAAATCAAGAATGCTTAAACTGATTTCATGCGGACACGTTTAGCTTATTCGACTCGCTTGGCGGACTTGATGTAGATCGGGTCGAGAGGGACGTTCTGCATGCCTTGCTTGTTGCCGGACTGGGCGTTGACGATCTGGTCGACTACATCCATGCCCTTGACCACTTTGCCGAAAACGGCGTAACCGAAGTCGCGCACGCCGTTGTCCAGCATGGCGTTATCGGCCGTGTTGATGAAGAACTGGCTGGTGGCCGAATTGACTTGCGAGGTACGGGCCATGGCAACGGTGCCACGCACGTTATGCAGGCCATTGTTCGCTTCGTTCTTGATCGGATCTTTGGTCGGCTTCTGCTGCATTTGCGCAGTGAAACCGCCGCCCTGGGCCATGAAACCCGGGATCACACGGTGGAAAATCGTGTTGTTGTAGAAGTTGCTGTCGACGTAGCCCAGGAAGTTCGCAGTGCTGATCGGAGCCTTCTGGTCTTCGAGCTGGATTTCAATCGCGCCGAAGCTGGTGTCGAGCACGACGCGGGTCGGCTTGGCAGGTGTTGCAGCCATGAGGTTGGCGGCGAACAACACGGAGCAGGCGGCGATGACGATTTTTTTCAGCATGGGTCAGTTGATCCTGATTGATGGTTTCGACTGCGATCGATAATGCAGACACATGAAGCGATGCAGGCTGCAAGGTAATCACGTTTGGCTTTTTTTGCCCAGCGTGAAAGCGCTTTAGACGTTCACGTCAGCCTGTACGGCATCGATGAATTCCAGAGCGATACGGTTGAACTGCTCCGGGTGCTCAAGCGGCGTAGCGTGACGGGAGTCTTTGATGACCACCAGTCGAGCATTCGGGATCAGTCCCACGTACGCTTCTTTAAGCGCGACCGGTGTGTAATCCCGATCGGCACTGATCACCAGTGTAGGGCAGGTAATGCGCGACAGCTTGTGCTCGACGCCCCACCCGACGATCGCATCGAAGCTGGCCAGATAAGCGCGTTTGTCGTTGCTCGCAAAGCGTTCGGCCATGAGATGGCGTAAATGTGCATGTTCGGGTTTGGGGAACAGATTGTGACTCACCGCCTTACCCAGGGTACCCATACCCAGCAGCCGCGCCAGCACCCAACGCCTGGTGTATTGCCAGACATCGTTGGCGCTGCGCACTTTGACCTGCGGTGCACTGTTGACGATGCACAGGCTTTTCAGCAGATGAGGATAATCCACCGCCAACTGGAAGCCGATCATCCCGCCCATGGACAGCCCGAGTACATGCACCTGGCCCAGATTGAGGTGCTCGATCAGCGCTTCGACATCGGCACTGAAGCCACGAATGCTGTAGCGCTCCCGGGGTTTGTCGGAGCGCCCGTGGCCGCGCATGTCCATGGCAATGACCCGATAACGGGCGGCGAATGCCGGGATCTGATACTCCCAGTCCCGGCAGCTTGAGCCCAGGCCATGCAGCAATAGCAAGGGTGGGCCCTGGCCATATTCTTCGTAATGCAACGAGCAGCCGTCATGTTCGAAATGGGCCATGGACAGGTCCTTGTCAGGCTTGTTGAGGCGCGGCGAAAGCAGCGGTCAGCGGTGCGGTATCAAAGGTGCGGATCAGTTCGATGAGAATCTGCGTCGCTGGCCCCAGTGGTTTGTCTTTGCTGGAGTAAAGATAGAAGGTCGGGTTACGACTGCCACCTTTGTCCATCGGCAATGCCTTGAGTACACCTTCACGCAGTTCGCGTTCGATCAGGTGGCGCGGCAACCAGGCAAAGCCTAGACCACTGCTGACAAAAGTCGCGGCGGTCGGCAGGCTGCCGACCGTCCAGCGCTGCTCAGCGCCCAGCCAGCCAACGTCTCGGGGTTGCTGACGGCCGGAATCGCGGATCACCACTTGCAACTGGCTTTCCAGATCCTGAAAGGTCAGTTCTCGGTGCAATTGATGCAGTGCATGTTCCGGGTGGGCGACGGCGACGAACTCCACGGTGCTCATTTCAGTGCCCAGATAACCGGGAATGCTGAAGCCACTGATCGCCAGATCGGCAACGCCTTCGAGCAAGACTTCTTCTACCCCTGACAGCACTTCTTCGCGCAGCCTGACGCGGCAGCCACGGCTTTGCGGCATGAAGGCTGTCAGTGCCCGGACCAGTCTTGCGTTGGGATACGCGGCATCCACCACCAGACGCACTTCCGCTTCCCAGCCTTGCTCCATGTGATGGGCAAGGTCTTCAAGCTGGCTGGCTTGTTTGACCAATTGACGGGAGCGGCGCAGCAGCACGCCACCCGCTTCGGTCAGCACCGCCTTGCGCCCGTCGATGCGCAACAGCGGCACGCCAAGTTGCTCCTGCATACGCGCCACGGTGTAGCTGACTGACGATTGCGAGCGGTGCAACACGTCGGCTGCCTGGGCGAAGCCGCCGTGATCGACCACGGCCTGCAAGGTTCGCCATTGATCGAGAGTGACGCGGGGGGCTTTCATGTGATGCTCCTCTTTTGCTGCGCTTTATCCTAATCTGCAATCCCTTCTGGAGACTGCCGATGAACAGAATCTGTTGTGTATTGCTGGCGCTGCTGCCGATGACGGCCTGGGCGTATCCCATCGAGGTTGAGAAAAGCTACGAGGGCGTTCAAGTCGACTACACCGCTCACGATAGTTTTCACGACATGGGCTCCATCACCGTGAACAACTACGGCGATGTCGACGCCAAATGCAGCGTGGTGTTTCGCAACGGCCCCGAAGCTCCCCGTACCCGGCGCATTACCGTGGCCGCGAAAAAAAGCGCGGACGTGACCGCCAAATTCAACCGCAGCATCATCAAGCTGCGCATCAGTCTTACCTGTAAAGCCGAGTAATCACCAACACCCGATTTCTGGATTGGAGTGCGTCCCTGTGGGAGCCGAGCTTGCTCGCGATAGGCTTGACGCGATCCAAAGTGAACTGCGTCAAGCCTATCG
>NZ_JAGTPI010000091.1:0-17851 GCF_021147825.1 Pseudomonas quasicaspiana | reverse complement strand
GGGGCCGGGGGCGGGCGTGTGGTGATTCTCAGTTGGGGGGCGGGGGGTGGCGCGGCTTTGTTTTAAAAAAACATCGCGGGCAAGCCTCGCTCCAACAGGACCTCGCGCCAACAGAAATCTGCGCGCTAAACCACTGCGTTATAAAACTGCTCGCTGCTCCTCTGTTCGACCAGCGCTTGCTCGATGGCAGCCTGGTGCACTTCGTCGGCATGTTCTTCGCGGGCTTCGGGCTTGATCCCAAGACGCGAGAACAACAGCATGTCTTTGTCCGCTTGCGGGTTGGCGGTGGTCAGCAGCTTGTCGCCGTAGAAGATCGAGTTGGCACCGGCAAAAAACGCCAATGCCTGCATTTGCTCGTTCATGGCCTCGCGACCCGCCGACAGGCGCACGTGGGACTGTGGCATCAGAATGCGCGCCACGGCGAGCATGCGGATGAAATCAAACGGGTCGATGTCTTCGGCATTTTCCAACGGCGTACCGGCGACCTTGACCAGCATGTTGATCGGCACCGATTCCGGATGCTCTGGCAGATTGGCCAGCTGGATCAGCAAATTGGCGCGGTCATCCAGCGACTCACCCATGCCCAGAATACCGCCTGAACAGATCTTCATCCCGGAGTCACGCACGTAGGCCAGGGTCTGCAAACGCTCGCTGTACGTGCGGGTGGTAATGATGCTGGTGTAGAAATCCGGCGAGGTATCGAGGTTGTGGTTGTAGTAATCCAGACCGGCCGACGCCAGTGCTTCGGTCTGTTCCTGATCCAGACGACCCAGGGTCATGCAGGTTTCCAGGCCCATTGCCTTGACGCCTTTGACCATCTCCAGCACATAAGGCATGTCTTTGGCCGATGGGTGCTTCCAGGCGGCGCCCATGCAGAAACGGGTCGAACCGATGGCCTTGGCACGAGCGGCTTCTTCGAGAACCTTTTGCACTTCCAGCAGCTTTTCTTTTTCCAGGCCGGTGTTGTAGTGACCCGATTGCGGGCAGTACTTGCAGTCTTCCGGGCAGGCACCGGTCTTGATCGACAGCAGGGTCGAGACCTGAACACGATTAGCGTCGAAATGAGCGCGGTGCACCGTCTGCGCCTGAAACAGCAGGTCATTGAAAGGCTGTACGAACAGCGCTCTGACCTCAGCTAAAGTCCAGTCATGACGCAAAGTGGCGGTGGTGCTGGCGCTCATCGGGCGGTCCTCGGTTTCTGCTGTGATTCTTTTGGCTAACGACCTGCGACTCAGCCCTGCTTGCACAGGCTAAAAGTCCACAAGCACGACATGGATGTTTCAGTATGTTTAAGGAAGAGCCATGCGCTGTCAACCACATCCTACCTATCAGGTTTACAACTGGCTAAAAAACAACCAGACCTGTTTATTGTGCGACGAGTTGACCGACACGCTTTATCCGATTTGCACAGCCTGTGAAACCGAACTGCCCTGGCTCGGTGACCAATGCCAGCAATGCGCACTCCCTCTGGCGATGTCAGGCCTGAATTGCCCGCAGTGCACGAGAAACGAGCCAGCCTTTGACGAAGTAGCAGCGCCCTGGCTGTATGAATTCCCCATCGACAGCCTGATTACCCGATTCAAGCATCAGGGCAACTGGCCCATGGGGCGCCTGTTGGCGCAATTACTCGGGCAGTTTCTGCAACACCGCTTCGAAGAAAACCTGCCGCGCCCGGACTTTCTCCTGCCCGTGCCATTGGCTGTTAAACGCCTGCGCCAGCGCGGCTACAACCAGGCAGCGATGCTGGCTGACTGGCTGGGCGATCAACTGGAACTACCCGTGGAGGACCAGTTGGTATTGCGCACCCAGGAAACCCCGCCCCAACAAGGCCTCGATGCCAAAGCCCGCAAGCGCAACCTGCGTAATGCGTTTGTTGTGATTGATTACGAAAAGATCAAAGGCAAGCATGTGGCGCTGGTGGACGACGTGCTGACTACTGGCTCCACGGCGGATGTGATTGCAAAGCTGCTGATCAAGGCAGGGGCGTGTCGGGTGGATGTTTATTGCCTGGCGCGGACGCCGAAGCCAGGGGATTGATTACCATCAATAGACGACATTTGTAGGAGCTGCCGAAGGCTGCGAAGCAGTCATCCTGACACACCGCCATCGCAGCCTTCGGCAGCTCCTACAGATCCGATGTGTGGCGTAGACATCCGGCAACACCTACAAAAACACCAATGCCTTACACTGCCCGCCATCATCACGACCAAAAAGCAGCCCCCATGCCCCTACCCACTCTGCTCACCCAACACATGGTCCGTCGTCCGCAACGTATTGCGCTGTTGCAGCACATTGCCGAGCAGGGTTCGATTACCCGTGCGGCCAAGAGTGCGGGGTTGAGTTACAAGGCGACGTGGGATGCCATTGATGAGTTGAACAACCTGGCGCAGAAGCCGCTGGTCGAGCGCAGTGTGGGGGGACGTGGCGGTGGCGGCGCGAAGTTGTCCGCTGAGGGCGAACGTGTGCTGCGTTTATACCATCGCTTGCAGGCACTTCAGGCTCAGGTGCTGGAGGCCACTGAAGAAAGCGCCGACCTGGATTTACTCAGCCGCCTGACGTTACGTACGAGTGCTCGCAATCAGTTACTGGGGCGCATAGAGAGCATTACAGCTCACGGTCACAACGATCTGGTTCGCCTGCGTCTGGCAGGCGATGTATTCATCAATGCGCAAATTACCCACGACAGTACGCTGCGTCTGGATCTGGCAATCGGCATTGATGTCGTGGCGCTGATCAAGGCTGGCTGGCTGGAATTACAGACTTCAGGGCACCCCGTAACAAATGGACACAATTGCTTGAGCGGCACGGTAGAAGAAGTCATCGACGCTGCTGATGGTCCCAGCGAGGTGCGCATTACCCTGCCCAGCGGTCAGATTCTGTGCTCACTGGCAGAGCCTGCACAGCTTGCGGCCCTTCAGCTGAAAACCGGCAGCCCGGTGCTGGTTCAATTCGCGCCATCCCTCGTGCTGCTGGGCACGCCGCTGTAATAGCACGGCGTCATTGCGACGACACAATTTCGTCATATCTGCTCACTAAGGTGTCTGCCACACCTGCTGGGAGCCGTGTTGATGAAACTACTAGAAGAAAACCAAGCTACAGACCTCGAACAAATGGTCGGCCTGACCCGCCGTGGCTTCATTACCGCTGGCGCTTTGTGCGGCGCAGCGATGTTTCTCGGCGGCGGCCTGTTGAGCCGCACCGCGCTGGCCAAGAGTGTCAGCGCTGCATCAGGCACGCTGCTCGGCTTCGACAGCATCCCCGCCGCCACGGCTGACAGCATCAGCCTGCCGCCGGGCTACACCTCTTCGGTTCTGATCAGTTGGGGTCAGCCGCTGCAGGCTGGCGGTCCGGCATTTGACCCTAGCGGTAAAGGCACCGCCGAAGCGCAGGAAGTGCAGTTCGGCGACAACAATGACGGCATGAGCCTGTTCCCGATGCCGGGTCATAAAGACCGCGCACTGATGGCCATCAACAACGAATACACCAATTACCGCTACCTGTTCGATCACGGCAAAGAGCCTCAATCCCCTGAAGACGTGCGTAAAGCGCTGGCCAGTGAAGGCGTGTCGGTAATCGAAGTGCAGCAAAAGAATGGCAAATGGCAGTTCGTGCAGAACTCCAAATACAACCGCCGCATTCACGGCAACACCCCGATCAATCTGAGCGGCCCGGCCGCGGGGCACGACTGGCTCAAGACCGCCGCAGACAGCACCGGCACCAAAGCCCTCGGTACATTCCAGAACTGCGCCAACGGCAAAACGCCGTGGGGCACTTACCTGACATGCGAAGAGAACTTCACTGATTGCTTCGGCAGCAGCGACGCCGAGCAGAAGTTCGACGCGGGCATCAAGCGCTACGGCGCGGTTGCCGCCAGCAAAGACATCAACTGGCATCAACATGACCCGCGCTTCGATCTGGCCAAGAACCCCAACGAGATCAATCGTCACGGCTGGGTAGTGGAAATTGATCCGTTCGACCCGAAATCCACCCCGGTAAAACGCACTGCACTGGGCCGCTTCAAGCACGAAAACGCTGCTTTGGCCGAGACCAAAGGCGGTCGCGCTGTGGTGTACATGGGCGACGACGAACGTGGCGAGTTCATCTACAAATTCATCAGTCGCGACAAGATCAACCACAAAGATCCGAAAGCCAACCGCAACCTGCTGGACCACGGCACGCTGTATGTCGCACGTTTTGATAATGGCGACGGCAACCCGGACCGTCCGAAAGGCACCGGCGAATGGGTCGAGTTGACCCACGGCAAAAACGGCCTGGATGCAGCCGCAGGTTTCAATAACCAGGCTGAAGTGTTGATCCACGCACGCCTTGCAGCCAGCGTCGTGAAAGCCACGCGCATGGACCGTCCGGAATGGATCGTGGTCAGCCCGAAAGATGGTCAGGTTTACTGCACGCTCACCAACAACGCCAAGCGCGGTGATGATGGGCAACCGGTTGGCGGGCCAAACCCTCGGGCGAAAAACCAGTACGGGCAAATCCTGCGCTGGCGCGAAAACGCCGACAATGCGTCGGCTATGACCTTCGACTGGGACCTGTTTGTGGTCGCGGGCAACCCGACTGTCCACAGCGGCACGCCACAAGGTGGGTCGAGCAACATCAACCCACAGAACATGTTCAACAGCCCGGACGGCCTGAGTTTCGATAGCGCCGGTCGCCTGTGGATCCAGACTGACGGCGACTCCAGCAACAAGGGCGACTTCGCCGGCATGGGCAACAACCAGATGCTCTGTGCTGACCCGCACAGCGGCGAAATCCGTCGCTTCATGGTCGGGCCGATTGGTTGCGAAGTCACCGGTATCAGCTTCGCGCCGGATTACAAAACCATGTTTGTGGGCATCCAGCATCCGGGGGAGAACGGCGGGTCGACCTTTCCTGAGCATCTGCCAAACGGCAAACCGCGTTCATCGGTGATGGTGATTACGCGGGATGATGGTGGCGTGATCGGCGCTTGATATTGCCCTGGATTCTGCGGTGTCGCGAACTCCGCAGAATCCAGAAACGAATACAAACCCTGTGGGACCGAATTCATTCGGGAAGACTGATTGCCAGACGCTAAATATGTATTGTCTGGGCCGGCCCTTTCGCGAATGAATTCGCTCCCACGGGAATTGGGTTTGCAGGATAGAATTTCACACAGGTCGTATACCAAGTCGTTAAACCTGTCGCCGACTAATCAATCAACCCATTCACGTCATAAAACGGATACGGTCCCGGATACTCGCCGAACACTGCGTTATGGGTCACCAGGCCCTGTTCTGGATGCCAGCGGTGCAAGAGATAACCCGCCGGTTCCAGATTGAAATGCGCCGGTGCGTCTTCCTGCAGATCAAGCACGATCTGATGTGAAGTGCCGGGGCAGATACAGCTCAGACTGCCGCCAAACCGACGCTGCATCGGACGATGCAAATGCCCGCACAGCAAGCGCTCGACTTGCGGGTGACGTGCAATCACTTTTTCAAACTGCGCCCTATTCCTGAACGGCTCACGGTCCATATGGCCGATGCCCGTGATGAACGGTGGGTGATGCAAAACCAATATGGTCGGCACGTCCGGGCGGCGCGCCAACAGCTCATCGAGCCAGAGCAACTGACACTCCGTCATCTGTCCGCCATGGGAGCCGGGAATGCTGGTATCAAGCCCGATCAACCGCACGGGATGCTCTTCCACGACCCAATCCAGTGGAGCATCGGATGAAAGAGGCAGATAAGTCTGGTTGGCAAACTCGGCCAACAAGTGCTGGCGATCATCATGGTTACCCGGCACCAGATAAAACGGCATGTGCAAACGCTTGAGTTCTGGATGCAGCACGGCGTATTCATCCGGCTGACCGAAGTCCACAAGATCGCCACTGATCACCACGATGTCCGGACGCGGCACGCTGGCGTTCAGATGATCCACAGCACGGCGCAAGGCACCCAGAGTATCGACGACGCCATAGGTCAGTTTCTGACCGGCTTTAAGGTGCAGATCGCTGATCTGCGCAATGAGGAATGGGTGGTTCAAAATTAGATCTCAACAAAAAACTGAATCAACAGAAGTGGAACGCAGTCCTGTGGGAGCGAATTCATTCGCGAATGGGCCGGATCTGCGAAATATCATTGCCTGACACACCGCTTTCGCGAATGAATTCGCTCCCACAAGATCTCCACTTGCCTCACAAATCAGGAGTTCAGGGTAAACAACACCTGCGGCGCAACAGTCAGGCCGATCAATGCACCCGGGCTGTGGATAACGTTGTCAGCGCTGTCGACCAGCAAAGGCTGAGCCGCGCCGACGTCAACCAGAAGGCGGCTTTGAGCGCCCTGGAAGAATTGCCCCACCAATCGCCCGCGCAGATGACTCTCACCGTCCATCACGCGCAAATGCTCGGGGCGGCAGTACACCGTCGAAGGCAGATTCGAAGCAGTCCACGGCAACTCGCCGCCACTGACTTTCAGGCCCTGGGCAGTGCGTTCAACCACTGAAAACGCATTGAGATTGCCGACAAAACTGGCGACGAAGGCATTGGCGGGCTGTTGATAAATCTCTCGCGGCGTTGCGAGTTGCGCGACACGCCCTTTCTCCATCACCAGAATCCGGTCGCCCAGCGCCATGGCTTCGCCTTGATCGTGAGTGACGAAAACTGAAGTTATCCCCAACCCGCGCAGCAGGTCATTCAGCTCGCTGCGCAAGCGTTCACGCAATTGCGCATCCAGCGCCGCCAAGGGCTCATCAAGCAACAACACTCGCGGACGTGGGGCCAGAGCACGGGCCAGGGCGACCCGCTGACGCTGCCCACCTGACAGTTCATGAATGCTGCGCTTGCCATGCTCTTGCAGGCCGACCAGCTCGAGCAATTCGGCGCAGCGCTTATTGCGCTCAGCGGGCGACATGCCGCGAATCTTCAGGCCGTAGACGATGTTTCCGGCCACATCCAGATTCGGGAACAATGCGTAGTTCTGGAACACCATGCCCACGTCACGCTTCTCGATAGGCAAACGGGTGACGTCGTTATCGCCGAAGAAAATCTGCCCGACGTCGGTGCTTTCCAACCCGGCGATCAGGCGCAACGTAGTGGTTTTACCGCACCCCGACGGGCCGAGGATCGCGAGGGTTTCGCCGGGCTCGATGGTCAGGTTCAGATCATGCACAGCGACAGTGCCGTCAGCGAATGCCTTGCGGCAGCCCTGCAAGCGAATAGTGGTTCCGGTCATCGACTCTCTCCACGGGAAAGACGGGCGCTGATGGCCTGCAACGCGATCAACAGCGGCACGATCATCAACAGAAAAATAAGGGTGTAGGCACTGGCGACTTCCAGTCGCGCAGACGCGTAGCTGTCGGCGAGCCCCACCGGCAGGGTTTTGGTCATTGGCGTGTGGAGCATCCAGGTCAGGTTGAATTCACCCAACGACAAGGTGACAACCATCAACACCCCGGCCAGAATTCCGGCTCGGCAGTTAGGCACCACGACGCTGAAGAATCGCTTGAACGGTCCTGCGCCCAGACTGGCTGCCGCCTCTTCCAGCACCGGCAGTTGCTGGCGCTGCATGACCGCCATCACCGGACGCACCAAAAACGGCAAAGTGAACAGCACATGCCCCACCAGAATGAACAACCAACTGCTGCGAAACCCGCCGAACTGGCCGTAGGTCAGCAGCAACGCCAGTGCGCTGGCCAGACCGGGCATAGCCACCGGCAAGACCATCAATTCCTCAAAGGCGCGGCTGAAGCGGTTGTTCATCCGCACCAAGGCATACGCGGCCGGTACGCCAATCACGCAAACGCACACCGCACAGGCCACGGCCAACTGAATTGACAGCCAAACGGTGGGTGAATAGGCCTGCCACACCTGGATCAACCAGTCGAAGGTCAATCCACTCGACACGCCCTGGAAATAATTGCGCGTCAGGCCGGCGAGTAATGACAACAGCACCGGCACCAACATGAACGCGCAGACCAACAGGGTAAACAGCAGTTGCATGACGAACAGCGATGAGCGCTTCACAGGACAGTCCCCGAGTTTTTCACCAGGCGCCGAGCCAGCAGCAACACGGCCCAGGTCAACGCGCCCAGCACCACGGACAGCGCAGCTGCAACGGCGAAATTGGCGTAGTTGGTGAACACGTTGTAGATCGCGACGGGCGTGACATTCAGACGTGTGCCCAACGTGAACGCAGTACCGAACGCCCCCATGGACGTCGCAAAACAAATCGCCCCACAGGACACCAACGCTGGCGCGAGGCCCGGCACAATAACGTCGCACACCACTCGCCAATGACCCGCGCCCAAGGAGTGCGCAGCTTCTTCAAGGCTGCGATCCAGACTTTCACAGGCCGCCATCACGGTGAGAATCACCCGCGGAATCGAGAAGTACAGGTAGCCCAGGAAAAGCCCGGTCAGCGAATAAGCAAAGATCCATCGCTCACCGGCCAGCTCCATGCCCAGCATCGCAAACAAGCCTTGGCGACCGGCCAGCAGAATCACCAGAAACCCTACGACCACGCCAGGAAACGCCAGCGGAAAAGTCAGCAAAGCCACCAGCGCCGAACGACCAAAAAAACGTTGCCGGGCGAGGAACACGCCGCTGATACCGCCAACCAGCAAAGCGGCCAGCGTTACGACGATAGCCAACACGCAGGTCTGGGCGAGACTGCCCAGATACTGCGCACTGCTCAGCACCTGCCAGTAACCGATACTGCCGTCGCGACGTTCGGCCCCCAGCAAAATCAGGTGCGCCAAGGGCAGCAGCCAGAACGCAAACAACACGGCGGCGGCCGGAGCCAGCGCCCAGGCCGCGGTCGGACGCAGGCGCAAGATTGCGCGCCCGCCCGGCTTCACGCCCTGAGCTTTCAGAACCGAAGCGGTCACTTACTTGACCTCACTCAGATAGCGCGCTGCGAAAGCTTCCTGCACGGCGGCCATGTGTTCGTAATTGACGACGCCAGCCCGAGCGTAATCGCTGTCCGGCAGAAATTGCGCAGCCACATCCGCAGGCATTTTCACGTCACGCACCGGACGCAAATAAGCCTTCGCCCACAACGACTGGCCTTGATCGGACAGGGTGAAATCCAGCACCTTCTCAGCGTTGGCGCGATGCGGTGCGTTATCCACAATGCTCATCACGTACGGCACGCTGATGCTGCCTTCCTTGGGGATCACGAAAGCGACATTGGCTTTGTCTTTGTAGCGAGCGCGATAGGCGTTGAAGTCGTAATCGACGAGGATCGGCAACTCACCGGACAGCACCCGCGCATACGCGGTTTGCTTCGGCACGATCGGCGAGTTTTTCGCCAGCTTCTGGAAGTAATCGATGGCCGGTTTGAAATCATCCAGCGTGCCGCCCATGGCCTGGTTGATCGCCACCGCAGACACATAACCAACAAAGGCGCTGGACGGATCCAGATAACCGACCATGCCTTTGTACTCAGGCTTGAGCAAATCGGCCCAGCTTTGCGGCACCGGCAGACCGCCCAGTGCATCGACGTTGACCATGATGCCCAAGGTGCCGGAATGGATTGCGAACCAGTGACCTTCAGGGTCTTTCAAGCCGGCCGGAATCTGATCCCAGCCTTTTGGTTTGTAGCTGCCCACCACGCCTGCTTTCTGCGCCTGCAGGCCGAAAGTCACGCCGTAATAAACCACGTCGGCAACCGGCGCTGCCTTCTCGGCGACTAATTGTGCCAGCGACTGGCCGGAGTTCTTGTTGTCCAGCGGCACTTGCACACCAGCGGTCTCGGCAATTGCCTTGAGCTGCGTGCCCCAATCCGCCCATTCCGGTGGGCAGTTGTAACAGATGGCGGTTTCAGCGGCCTGAGCCAGACTGGCCGCACCGCACAGCAGCAGCGCTGCCAGGGTTGTACTAAAGCGGATCATGAAGCATCTCCTCGTAGGGCTGAGTACTTTCACCCGGCCGGATATGGCAAGGCAGGCAATGGGAAATCGGAGCGGCACCGGCGATTTGCGCCAGCAGTTGATCGATCACGGTGCTGGCCAGCGCCGCGATGGGTTGCACGACGCTGCACAGCGTCGGATGCATCTGGGCGCCGAGGGCGATGCCATCGAAGCCGATGACGGAAAGCTGGCCGGGCACGCTCCAGCCGTTGCGGCGCAGTTCGGCGATCAGGCTGATCGCCAGCAAATCGTTGGAGCAAACCAAAGCGCTGGGCCGGTTGGGGCCGCGCAGCAAAGGCTCGATAGCGGCGAAATCAGCCTGGGTATGCGCAGGCATTTCAATCACCGGCAGGCTATCCAGCCCCCCCTCGACCATGGCCTCGCAATACCCGGCGTAACGCAGACGGGCACGGTCCGATTGCAAGGCTGGACCGGCCACCATGCCGATGCGGCGATGCCCGGAGTCGAGCAAGTAGCGTGTCGCCAGCGCCATGCCCGCGCGGTTATCCACAGACACAGCGCTGTAATCAGGATTGCCCGGCTGGTGATAAGCCAGCACGAACGGCGTGTCTTCGTTGACCAGACTTTGCAGGACCCGATTGCTCTCGGCGTCGGTCACGGTCAGCACCAGCCCATCGACTCGCTGACGCAGTAACTCTTCAACCACGGCGCTTTCGCGTTCGCTGCTGTAATCAGTCGTTGCCAATAGCAGGTTGTAGCCTTTCAGACGCGCAGCACGTTCCATGGCCTGGAACTGCTCAGCGAAGACCGGGTTAAGCAGGTTGGGCACGATCACACCGATCAGGTTGGTGGTTTGCAGGCGCAACTGACGCCCCAAGCGATTGGGCCGAAAACCCAACTGACGGGCGGCCTCGAACACTTGATCGCGAGTAGTCGGGCGCACGACATCGGGAGACGCAAAAGCCCGCGCGGCAGTTGCCCGCGAAACTCCTGCCAGTCGTGCCACTTCTTTTAAATCACTCACGTTCGCTCGCCTTGAGATCGATCTCATTGGCCGCGACATTAGCGATTCAATATTTCGTTACAGCTAACGGGTGATGACAGTTTGGTTGCAGTGCGCAACTTTGCGGCGAAGCTAAAGCCCCATGCCCTGCCCGTCTGCGCTACCATCACGGGCCGACGCGGCAGCCTGCTGCGCGCAGGAGTTAGCATGGCCCACCCGTTCGCAACACTTACGCCAGACCTGGTCCTTGATGCCGTTGAAAGCATCGGGTTTCTCAGTGACGCCCGCATCCTTGCGCTCAACAGCTACGAGAACCGCGTTTATCAGGTCGGCATCGAAGACGGCCAGCCGTTGATCGCCAAGTTCTACCGGCCGCAGCGCTGGACCAACGAAGCCATCCTTGAAGAACACAGCTTCACCTTCGAACTGGCGAACGTCGATATCCCGGTCGTCGCACCGATGGTGCATAACGGGCAGACGCTGTTCGAACACGCAGGGTTTCGCTTCACCCTCTTCCCTCGCCGCGGCGGCCGTGCGCCAGAGCCGGGCAACCTTGATCAGTTGTATCGTCTGGGCCAGTTGCTCGGGCGCATCCATGCCGTCGGTGCGACCAAACCTTTCGAGCACCGTGAAGCGCTGGCGGTGCAGAACTTTGGTCAGAACTCGCTGGACTTCCTGCTGCAGAACGACTGCATCCCGCGCAGCTTGTTGCCTGCTTACGAGTCAGTGGCGAAGGATCTGCTCAAGCGCGTCGAAGACGCTTACGCAGCCACGCCGCATCAGAACATCCGTATGCATGGCGACTGTCATCCCGGCAACATGATGGCGCGCGACGAGATGTTCCACATCGTCGACCTCGACGACTGCCGGATGGGCCCTGCTGTGCAGGACATCTGGATGATGCTGGCCGGTGATCGCCAGGAATGCCTGGGGCAATTGTCGGAATTGATGGATGGCTACAACGAATTTCATGACTTCAACCCGCGTGAACTGGCCCTGATAGAACCGCTGCGTGCACTGCGTCTGATGCATTACAGCGCCTGGCTGGCCCGTCGCTGGGACGACCCGGCGTTCCCGCACAGCTTCCCGTGGTTCGGCACCGAACGTTACTGGGGTGACCAGATTCTGGCTTTGCGCGAACAACTGTCGGCGCTTAACGAGGAGCCGCTGAAGTTGTTTTGAATGGGGAAACGCGATCTGTATGTGGAAAATTCCATGTTGGCTCGCAAACCCAATTCTCGTGGGAGCGAATTCATTCGCGAAGAGCCAGATACATCCGCAGCCTATGTAAGGCCTGAAATACCGCCTTCCCGAATAAATTCGGTCCCACAGGGCCTCAGCGAACTTAAGATCATGACCAGACTGTGGGAAATTCTGTGTTCACCTGCAAGCGCTGATCCCGGTGGGAGCGAATTCATTCGCGAAGAGGCGGGTACATCCGCAGCCTATGTATGGCCTGAAATACCGCCTTCCCGAATTAAGTGGAGCGCCACTCCGGTCGGTCCCACGGTCCATCATGAACTTAAGATCAGCGCCAACCTGTGGGAGCGTGGCTTGCCCGCGAATCAGTCACCTCGGTGAGTCAGTAATACCGTGTCATCGTTCATCGCGGGCAAGCGCGCTCCTACGGGTGGAATGAGATTTACATGGAAGGCTTGGACGCGATGGGTCTGATATTTGCGGTGTCCTTATCGCGGGCAAGCCACGCTCCCACAGAGGTCTGATTCCGGGCAAATAATAGATCCACGCACCAACAGACTCATAAGAATCCACCACCTGCCAACAGGACCCAACATGCCAGCCGTCAACCCGCGACGCGGGTACATTCTCGGGCTCAGTGCCTACACCATCTGGGGTTTGTTTCCGCTGTACTTCAAAGCCATCGCCGACGTGCCATCGGTGGAAATCATCGTCCACCGAGTGCTGTGGTCGGCGGCATTCGGCTCGTTGCTGCTGATGTTCTGGAAACACCCCGGCTGGTGGCGCGAACTGCGGGACAACCCACAGCGTCTGGCGGTGCTGGCTTTCAGCGGCTCGATGATCGCGGTGAACTGGCTGGTGTATGTATGGGCGGTGAATAACGAGCGCATGGTGGAGGCCAGCCTGGGTTACTACATCAACCCGCTGGTCAACGTGTTGCTGGGGATGCTGGTATTGGGCGAACGGCTGCGGCGTTTGCAATGGATCGCCGTCGGTCTGGCGGCGACGGGCGTGGCGCAGCAGTTATGGCAAGTCGGCAGCCTGCCGTGGGTATCGCTAGTGATTGCCGGAACGTTCGCGGTGTACGGCATTGTCCGCAAGAAAGCACCCGTCGCCGCCCTGCCCGGCCTCGTCGTGGAAACCTGGATACTGGTGCCTATCGCCGTGGGCTGGCTGCTGCTCAACCCGGCAGCCTACACCTCACAACCAGAATTCTGGACCACCAGTGAAGCGCTCTGGCTCGCCGCCGCAGGCCCTGTAACGATCTTGCCACTGGTCGCCTTCAACGCCGCCGCCCGACACCTGCCTTACACCACACTGGGCTTCCTGCAGTACATCGGCCCGACACTGGTGCTCGCACTGGCAGTGCTGGTCTTCAAGGAACATCTCGCGACAAGCACCATCGTGACCTTCGCATTCATCTGGGCGGGATTGGCGGTTTACAGCGTTGATGCGTGGATAACTTCACGGCGCAGGGCCTGATCATTTATTGATCAATAGCTTGCAGGCCTTGAGCTACATGGCCTGCAAACGGTTCTCCAAAGGTTATCCACAGGCAGGCTCATGGATAAAGTGGATAACATCTGCTTGAACTCATTCCCGTCTGTGGGAGCTGAGCTTGCTCGCGACAAGACTGGACGCGATCTGAAGTTAATCGAGTACAGCCTTATCGCGAGCAAGCTCAGCTCCCACAGAAACCGCGCTATCTCGTGGGACCGGCTTTAGCCGGAAAGAGGCCGGTACAGTCACTAAAAATAGGCCTTCAGAAATACCGCTTTCCCGGCTAAAGCCGGTCCCATGTCGTTAGCGTGCGGGCAAACATGGATCTCACACACAGGCAGCGCATTTCACTCGCAAGCAGTCGGTGCCTCCAGCCTGACCAAAGACTGATCGATAACATTGCGCGCCATATCCACCAGATGCATGACTGACATCGCCAATAGCCGATCCGAACCGGTCAGGCGGTCGCCGTTTTCGTAGGCTGTTACGGCTGCGCAGTGCAGCAGGTGGGAGGCGTGGTTCAAAGATTGTTCAAGGTCAGAAGGTGAAACCGGTAACTCGGTCATATCGAAGTCTCTTAATGTTGAAAGAGACCGCCAACCACCGCTACTAAACGATAAGGGTGGCAGCCGTGCGTAGGTTAGTAGACCGGGTTACCACCGGCGCGCTCGAAAGCGCCCTGCGCACAGCCGCCATAAATCAGACGTCCAAAGACGTCTACTTCAAGGTGTACTGCACGAGCGATAACCACGGGCTACTAAACCCCGTCACTGAAATAACAGCGACCGGCGCACCTTAGGAGCCAAAATCCTCACCCGCAAGCGCTTGGGATTGTTTCGGAAACTTCCCTCAAGAAAAACGGAAACGTAGCGCAAAACCATGAGGCGATGGCCTGCAAATTGGTTTGATTTAGCACTGAATGCATGGCCTCTGGGTCATAGAGCTTCAACTGCTCAATAAATAACCAGTCGCTCGCAAGCCTTGATTCGTCTGGCCTGCAAACGGTTCTCCAACGGTTATCCACAGGCAGGCTAATAGATAAAGTGGATAACCGCAGGGGCTCGCAATCCCCTTGTGGGAGCAGAGCTTGCTCGCGATAAGGCTGAACGCGGTTCAATTCAGATCGCGTCCAGCCTTATCGCGAGCAAGCTCTGCTCCCACAGGCTCAAAGATCCGTACGCAACACCAGATCCACCATCAAATCATCCGCCAGGGTTTCCAGCGCTTGTTGCAGATCATCCAGCGCCAGCGATTCAGGTACGCCCAATATCGCGTCGGCGTGGAACAGCAGTTCACTGCTCATCGGCGCGGGTTTGACTTCTGTCACCAGTCTTTCGACGTTAACGCCCTGCTCCGAAAGCAACCGGGTGATGTCGCGTACGATGCCCGCGCGATCATTGCCCACCAGCTCCATGCCGATGTGTTTCCAGGTGCCGGGGGTTTCGATGGCGGTGTCGGCGAACAATACGCGTATGCCTCGACCGGACAACTCGATCAGCGCGCTCTTCAATTCTTCATGGGCGTCAGCCGCAACGCCAATGCGCAGGATGCCGGCGAACTGTCCGGCCATGTGCGACATGCGGCTCTCCAGCCAGTTACCGCCGTGGTCGGCAATGCATTTCGCGATGGCCTCGACCTGGCCGGGTTTGTCTGGGGCAAATACTGTAATAACGAGATGATCCACTGCTGACTCCTTCTGGTCTTGAATCTGCACCAGCCAGTCAGGCTGACGACAACGCAACGAGTATAGGCAAGCCTGATCTTGACGCTGGCGAATGACCGGCCTGCCATTTTGTGTACGATCTCTATTTTTATCTGGAACAATCGGCAACATCTTTGAGAACATCCGAATCCCGATGATGACTGGCGATGAAATTTCAGTCGCGAAGTGACATATTTAGTTCCGTTTCCACGCGTCAAGCCTTCATGTAGCATCCCGCGTCGCGCACTACATAAACGGCGCCCCAACAAAAGAGCGTTCCCTCCGGGGGCGTAAAAAAGCTGAGCAGAGTGAGGCAAGTGCAATGACTGAACACGTTCAAGTCGGTGGCCTGCAGGTCGCCAAAGTCCTGTATGACTTCGTGAATAACGAAGCACTTCCCGGGACCGGTCTTGATGTTGCTGGCTTCTGGATGGGCGCAGACCAGTTGATCAATGAGCTGGCCCCCAGGAACAAGGCACTGCTCGCTAAACGTGATGACTTGCAGGCGCAGATCGACGCCTGGCACCAGTCCCATGCCGGACAGGCCCACGATGCCTCGGCTTACAAGGCTTTCCTTGAGCAAATCGGTTATCTGCTGCCAGAAGTGGCGGATTTCCAGATCACGACGCAAAACGTCGATGAAGAAATCGCCCGCATGGCTGGCCCACAGCTGGTGGTGCCGGTCATGAATGCCCGCTTCGCCCTCAACGCCTCGAACGCCCGCTGGGGCTCGTTGTACGACGCTCTGTATGGCACCGACGCCATCAGCGAAGCCGACGGCGCAGAGAAAGGCAAAGGCTACAACAAGGTTCGCGGTGACAAAGTCATCGCCTTTGCCCGCGCTTTCCTCGACGAAGCCGCGCCGCTGGCCGCTGGCTCTCATGTTGATTCCACCGGCTACAAGCTGATCGACGGCAAGCTGGTCATCAGCCTCAAGGGCGGTAGCAATACCGGCCTTGAAGACGACGCGCAGTTGATCGGCTATCAAGGCGACGCATCAGCGCCGACCGCCGTGTTGCTCAAGCACAACGGCCTGCATTTCGAGATTCAGATCGACGCTACCAGCCCGATTGGCCAGACCGATGCCGCGGGCGTCAAAGACGTGCTGATGGAAGCCGCGCTGACCACCATCATGGACTGCGAAGACTCCATCGCCGCCGTTGATGCCGACGACAAGGTTGTGGTGTACCGCAACTGGCTGGGCCTGATGAAAGGCGATCTGGCCGAACAGGTCTCCAAAGGCGGCGAAACCTTCACCCGCACCATGAACGGTGATCGTCACTACACCGCTCCCAATGGCGGCGACGTGAAGCTGCACGGTCGTTCGCTGCTGTTCATCCGCAACGTCGGTCACTTGATGACCATTGATGCGATCCTGGACAAGAACGGTCAGGAAGTACCGGAAGGCATTCTGGACGGCCTGCTGACCAGCCTTGCGGCGATCCACAGCCTCAATGGCAACACCACGCGCAGCAACAGCCGTACTCGCTCGGTGTACATCGTCAAACCGAAGATGCATGGCCCGGAAGAAGCTGCATTCACCAACGAGCTGTTCGGTCGTGTCGAAGACGTTCTGCGTCTGCCACGCAACACGCTTAAAGTCGGGATCATGGACGAGGAACGCCGTACCACGGTCAACCTCAAGGCCTGCATCAAAGCGGCCAGCGAGCGGGTAGTGTTCATCAACACGGGCTTCCTGGACCGCACTGGCGACGAAATTCACACCTCCATGGAAGCAGGCCCTGTCGTGCGCAAGGCGCAGATGAAAGCCGAGAAATGGATCAGTGCCTACGAAAACTCCAACGTAGATATCGGCTTGAGCTGCGGCCTGCAAGGCCGTGCGCAGATCGGTAAGGGCATGTGGGCCATGCCGGACCTGATGGCGGCGATGCTGGAGCAGAAAATCGCTCACCCAATGGCAGGCGCGAACACCGCCTGGGTTCCGTCGCCGACGGCCGCTGCGCTGCACGCGCTGCACTATCACAAGGTTGATGTGTTCGCCCGTCAGGCTGAACTGGCCCAGCGCACTCGCGCCTCGGTGGATGACATCCTGACTATCCCGCTCGCGCCGAACACCAACTGGACGCCCGAGGAAATCCAGAACGAACTGGATAACAACTCACAGGGCATTCTCGGCTACGTGGTGCGCTGGATCGATCAGGGCGTGGGCTGCTCGAAAGTGCCGGACATCAACGATATTGGCCTGATGGAGGACCGCGCCACGCTGCGTATCTCCAGCCAGCACATCGCTAACTGGCTGCGTCATGGCGTGGTCAACGAAACTCAGGTGATGGACAGCCTCAAGCGCATGGCGCCTGTGGTTGACCGGCAAAATGCGGGGGACTCGCTGTACCGTCCGCTGGCGCCGGATTTCGACAGCAACATCGCGTTCCAGGCGGCGGTTGAACTGGTAATCGAAGGGACTAAACAGCCTAACGGTTACACCGAGCCGGTCTTGCACCGTCGGCGTCGGGAGTTCAAGGCGAAGAACGGGTTGTAAACAATTTCGCGAGCAGCTCTAGCGCTTCCTGTGGGAGCCGAGCTTGCTCGCGATAAGGCTGGACGTGATCTGAAGTGAACCGCGTCCAGCCTTATCG
>NZ_JAGTPI010000090.1:0-18936 GCF_021147825.1 Pseudomonas quasicaspiana | reverse complement strand
GCAACCCCTGTGGGAGCCGAGCTTGCTCGCGATGCAGACGCTGCGTTCTTTCAGTTGGACCCGGTCGCCTTCATCGCGAGCAAGCTCTGCTCCCACAGATGGCTCGCTCGCCATAATTCAACGTATCGGAGAAAGACATTATTCTGCGCGCGTTGAAAACGTCGTCTATATAAAGCCAGCCTGATGTATCCAACGTGAGCCAGGCAACCCCTGTGGGAGCCGAGCTTGCTCGCGATGCAGACGCTGCGTTCTTTCAGTTGGACCCGGTCGCCTTCATCGCGAGCAAGCTCTGCTCCCACAGACGGCTCGCTCGCCATAATTCAACGTATCGGAGAAAGACATTACTCTGCGCGCCAACGTTGAAAACGTCGTCTATATCTAACGCCAGCCTGATGTACCCAACGTGAGCCAGGCAACCTGTGGGAGCCGAGCTTGCTCGCGATGCAGACGCTGCGTTTTTCCAGTTGAACCCGGTCGCCTTCATCGCGAGCCTGCTCGGCTCCCACAGATCCCTGGCTCGCGACAAGCGATGCTTACCCCGCATTCACCGCCGCAACACCGGCTTTTGCAACCTGCGCGTCCTGCGCGGCCTGAACACCTGACACGCCGACTGCACCAATTACCTCGCCATCGACGATCACCGGCACGCCGCCTTCCAGCGAGGTGAGCAATGGCGCGGAAAGGAACGCGGTGCGCCCGCCATTGACTGATTCTTCGTAGCTTTTCGATTCACGACGGCCTAAAGCAGCGGTGCGGGCCTTTTCAATGCCGATGTAGCTGCTAATGGGCGAAGCGCCGTCGAGACGCTCGAACCCCAGCAGATGGCCGCCGTCATCAACCACGGCGATGGACACCGGCCAGTTGTTGCTGATGGCGTCCTGGCGAGCCGCGGCGAGAATGTGAGTCACTTCGGTCTGGGTCAACACAGCTTTGGTTTTCATCGAATACTCCACGAGTTGTTGTTAAGGGGCTGTTAAACAATGGGCTGCAAAGCGTCGTCAACCAGTTCGATCCAGTGCCGCACCGGGGTTCGACCTGCTCCGGACAGATGCGTCTGGCAACCGATGTTCGCCGTGGCGATCACGTCCGGTTTGCCGCTTTCCAACGCGTTCATTTTGTTGTCACGCAACTGGCGGGACAGCACCGGTTGCGTGATCGAGTAAGTACCTGCCGAACCACAGCATAGATGGCTGTCGGGCACTGCGGTCAGATTGAAGCCCAGGCGCAACAATACACTTTCCACTGTACCGCCGAGTTTCTGCGCATGCTGCAAGGTGCAGGGGCAGTGAAAGGCCAGGCGCAGATCGCTGCGAATGCCGAGGTTCTCCAGCGGCGCATCGCGCATTACCTCAACCAGATCTTTGGCTAACGCGCTGATCCGCTGCGCCTTGGCGGCATATGCCGGATCGCCACTGAGCAGATGCCCGTAATCCTTGACGAAAGCGCCACAACCGCTGGCGGTCTGGACGATGGCCGCCGCGCCGTTTTCGATGGCTGGCCACCAGGCGTCAATGTTGCGCCGGGCGCGATCCAGGCCGGCGGCCTGAGCATCCAGATGATAGTCCAGCGCACCACAGCAACCCGCCTGAGCGATGGGTGTGACGCTGATCCCAAGGCGATCCAGTACCCGCGCCGTGGCGGCGTTGGTATTGGGTGACAAACCGGGTTGCACGCAGCCTTCAAGCATCAGCACTTTGTGTGCGTGCCGTACAGCTGGACGTGCTTTGGGCTGAACAATGTGGGTCGGCAGTTTTGCCTTCAAGCTGTCCGGCAACAGGGGCCGGAATGTCGTGCCCAGTTGAGTCAGCGATTTGAATAGCACGGCGTTGGGCAGCACATTGCGCAGACCTTCGCGCAGAGCTCGCTGGCCCAGTGAGCGGGGCACAGCGGCGTCTACCACGGCGCGGCCGATATCCAGCAGATTGTGGTAGTCGACGCCGGACGGGCAGGTGGTTTCGCAGTTGCGGCACGACAAACAGCGGTCCAGATGCAGTTGGGTTTTTTCGGTGACTTCGTTGCCTTCCAACACCTGCTTGATCAGATAGATGCGCCCGCGAGGGCCATCCAGCTCATCGCCGAGCAATTGATAAGTCGGGCAGGTCGCGTTGCAAAATCCGCAGTGCACGCAGCTGCGCAGAATACTTTCGGCTTCTTCGGCGCGGGGCAGTTGTCGAGCGTGGTCGCTCAGGGTGGTCTGCATGGTCAAATCTCCGCGTACATCCGCCCCGGATTGAACACTCCGTGGGGATCGAGTTGGGCCTTGAGCTGGCGGTGGTAGCGCAACAGGGGCGCGGGCAGCGGCTGGAACGGGCTGTCTTGCAAGCCATGGCTGTAGCAGACGGCATGACCGCCAGCGGCGCTGACCGTGGCGCGAATGACTGCACCGTCGGCATCGGATTTCAGCCAGCGTTGGGCTCCGGCCCAATCGATCAATTGTTCGCCGGGCACATCCAATACGCCGGTATTGTTGGGCAGTGACAGGCGCCACAACGGTAAACCGCTGGAGAAAAAATCCAGTTGATGTTCGTTCAGTTCCTGCCAATAGCCCGGGTCGATGCGTTCGCCGCCCAGCCGCTCATGGGCGGCCGCCACCGAGCCTTCACCGCCTTCCAGACGCAGGCGCAACACGCCATTTTCAAAACTGGCAGCGCTGATGGGTAAAGGCTGCTGACCCCATTCCGCCAGGCGTGCCAGGGCGCGAGCACAGTCCATTTCCAGTGCGATGCTGCTGCACAAACGGGGTTTGGGCAGGACCTTCAAAGAAACTTCGGTGAGGACGCCCAGGCAGCCGAAACTGCCCGCCATCAGGCGTGACAGGTCGTAACCGGCGACGTTCTTCATGACCTCGCCGCCAAAGCGCAAATGTTTGCCCAGGCCTGTGATTACCCGGGTACCCAGCACAAAATCTCGCACGGATCCTGACCAGGGACGGCGTGGCCCGGACAGCCCGGACGCGACCATGCCGCCGACAGTGGCCTCGCCAAAATGTGGCGGCTCGCAAGGCAGCATTTGTCCGGCAGCATCCAGCGCTGCACACAGTTCTTGCAGGGGCGTTCCGGCGCGGGCGGTGATCACCAGTTCGGTAGGGTCGTAGCTGACGATGCCGCTGTGTGCTCGCGTATCAAGTATTTCCCCGGCCACTTCGCGTCCGAGAAATGCTTTGCTGTTTCCACCCTGGATTCGCAGCGGTGTCGCCGTTTGCAGGGCCTGATTGACCTGCTCCAGCAGGGCGGCGCCGGCGTCGTTGTCCGGGGGCTGAAGAAGCGGATCGGCAATCATCAGAAGCGCTCCAGTTCAGGGAAGGGCAGCTTGCCCATGTGCACATGCATCGCACCGAATTCAGCACAGCGGTGCAGGGTCGGGATGTTCTTGCCGGGGTTGAGCATGCCGCCGGGATCGAACGCGGCTTTCACGGCATGAAACAAGGTCAGCTCGTCGCTGTTGAACTGGGCACACATCTGATTGATCTTCTCGCGACCCACCCCGTGCTCGCCGGTGATGCTGCCGCCGACTTTCACGCAGAGTTCAAGAATCTTGCCGCCCAGCGCCTCTGCACGCTCCAGTTCGCCGGGCTGGTTGGCATCAAACAGGATCAACGGATGCATGTTGCCGTCACCGGCATGAAATACGTTGGCGACTCGCAGGCCGTATTCCTCGGACAAGGCCGAAATACCTTGCAGCACACCGGGTAACTCCCGACGCGGGATGGTGCCGTCCATGCAGTAATAATCCGGCGACAGTCGGCCGACTGCCGGGAAGGCATTCTTGCGACCGGCCCAGAAGCGCACGCGCTCGGCTTCATCTTTTGCCTGACGCAGCTCCGTCGCACCGGCCTTGGTCAATACCTCGCGAACCCGTTCGCAGTCGTCATGCACGTCGGCCTCAACCCCGTCCAGTTCACAGAGCAGAATCGCTTCGGCGTCCACCGGATACCCGGCGTGAATGAAGTCTTCCGCGGCGCGAATTGCCAGGTTGTCCATCATCTCCAGCCCACCGGGAATAATCCCCGCAGCAATGATGTCAGCCACGGCGCGCCCGGCTTTTTCCACGGAGTCGAACGCCGCCAGTAGCACTTTCGCCACCTGAGGTTTCGGCAGCAGCTTGACCGTGACTTCGGTAATGATGCCGAGCATGCCTTCCGAACCGGTGAACAGCGCGAGCAGGTCAAAACCCGGTGAGTCCAGTGCGTCGGAACCCAGTGTCAGCTGTTCGCCCTCGACGGTGAGTATTTCCACCTTGAGCAGGTTGTGCACGGTCAGGCCGTATTTCAGGCAATGCACACCGCCCGCGTTCTCCGCGACGTTACCGCCGATAGAACAGGCAATTTGCGACGACGGGTCCGGCGCGTAATACAGTTCGTAAGGCGCAGCTGCTTGAGAAATCGCCAGATTACGCACGCCCGGCTGTACTCGGGCGAGGCGTGCGGCGGGATCAATTTCGAGGATTTTATTGAAGCGCGCCATCACCAGCAGTAGGCCCTTTTCCAGCGGCAGCGCGCCACCTGACAACCCCGTACCCGCGCCGCGAGCGACCACTGGAACGTGGCGCTGGTGACAGATTTTCAGCAGGGTCTGCACTTCTTCAAGGTGCCGGGGCAGGGCCACCAGCATGGGCGTGGTGCGATACGCCGATAAACCGTCGCACTCGTACGGGCGCAGTTCTTCCGGACGATGGAGGATGTCCAGGTCCGGCAACTGGCGTTGCAGCTCAGCCAGCAATTGTTGCTTGTCGACAACCGGCAGCAAGCCATCGACGCGTTCGTCGTAGAGGATGTTCATGATGCTTCGTGACCCTGTGTTGTTTTTATAGGGCAGTCTTGGGACATCAGGCAGCTTGCATCATTAAGGGTTCCGGGCCGATCTGTCCATGGTTTCGACTCGGCCTTTAGTCTGAGGCGCGATTGACAGCTGCGGGGTAATCCCGCAATTTACGCATTACGTAAAGCGATTACGAAGAATAATAAAAATGACCCAGCCGCTGGATCTGTTCACCTATTACCGTTCGACATCCAGTTACCGGGTGCGAATTGCGTTAGCGTTGAAAGGTCTGAATTACACCGCGATCCCGGTCAACCTGATCCACGATGGCGGTGAGCATCGCAAACCTGAATACCGGGCTATAAACCCGCAAGGTCGCGTGCCTGCATTGCGCACTGACCATAGCGTCGTCATCACTCAATCTACAGCGATCATCGAATACCTCGAAGAGCGTTATTCCGAGCACCCGCTGCTGTCTTCAAATATCGAGCTGCGTGCCCGGCAGCGGGCGGTTGCGTCGCTGATCGCCTGCGATATTCATCCACTGCACAACGTGTCGGTACAAAACCACTTGCGCGCGCTGGGGCTTAGCGAATATGAGGTCAGTCACTGGATCGGCCACTGGATCAGCGAAGGTCACGCGGCAGTGGAGCAGATGATTGGCGACCAGGGATTCTGTTTTGACAAGGAACGCCCAAGCGTGGCCGATGTGTATCTGCTGCCGCAAATCTACGCCGCCCGACGCTTTAACGTCGATCTGACGCCGTACCCACGCATCCTGCGGGTTGAAAAGCTTGCACTGGACCATTGGGCATTTCAGGCGGCGCATCCCGATGCGCAACCGGACAAGCCGGAGTAGTCTGTCCTTTATGAAAATTCTTGGCCTGCAACTGATCTTTGGTGATTTCCTGGCGCGTAGCGTGCGTGGCATCCCCTGCGCGCCGCCCGCTGGAAAGGGACGTTAAAAAACGCTAATCCACTTTCCAGCAAGGAGCCAGACCATGGCTGATTTACACGCCGATTTATATGAAAACCCAATGGGCCTGATGGGCTTTGAGTTCATCGAGTTCGCTTCGCCGACGCCCAATACCCTTGAACCTGTGTTTCAGATCATGGGCTTCACCAAGGTGGCGGTGCATCGCTCCAAAGATGTGGTGCTGTATCGCCAGGGCGACATCAACATCATCCTCAACAATGAACCCAACAGCCCGGCCTCTTACTTTGCCGCCGAGCACGGGCCGTCTGTGTGCGGCATGGCGTTCCGCGTCAAGGACTCTCATGTTGCCTACCAACGTGCGCTTGATCTTGGCGCTCAGCCGGTGGAAATCGCCACCGGGCCAATGGAGCTGCGCCTGCCAGCGATCAAAGGCATTGGCGGTGCGCCGCTGTACCTGATCGACCGCTTTGGCGAAGGCACTTCGATCTATGACATCGATTTCAACTTCATCGAAGGCGTGGATCGTCACCCGGTGGGCGCAGGCCTGAAGTTTATCGATCACCTGACCCATAACGTCTATCGCGGACGTATGGCTTATTGGGCGAATTTCTACGAGAAGCTGTTCAACTTCCGTGAGATTCGCTACTTCGACATCAAGGGTGAATACACCGGCCTGACCTCCAAGGCCATGACTGCGCCGGACGGCATGATCCGCATTCCGCTGAACGAGGAGTCGTCGAAAGGGGCAGGGCAGATCGAAGAGTTTCTGATGAAGTTCAACGGGGAGGGCATCCAGCACGTGGCGTTCTTCACCGACGACCTGATCAAAAGCTGGGATGCGCTGAAAGCCATCGGCATGCGCTTCATGACCGCACCGCCGGAAACCTACTACGAAATGCTCGAAGGCCGCCTGCCCAATCATGGCGAGCCAGAGTCCGAACTGAAAAGCCGTGGCATTTTGCTGGATGGTTCTTCTGATGGTGGCGAGCGGCGCTTACTGCTGCAGATATTCTCCGAAACCCTGATGGGCCCGGTGTTCTTCGAGTTCATCCAGCGCAAGGGCGATGACGGGTTTGGCGAGGGTAACTTCAAGGCGCTGTTTGAGTCGATCGAGCGCGATCAGATCAAGCGCGGGGTTTTGGCGGTGGAGTAGGGTTAGCTCAGAAGCAGAACTGGAATGCGTTTTAACTGTGAAAGCTTTGCTTGCTTGAGATTGGGTTATCAAGCCATCGCGAGCAAGCTCAGCTCCCACAGGGGGAACGCATTTGGACCTTTCTTGAGTTGAAATGCGGTCCTCTGGAAGCTTTGCTTGTCCGGAATTGGGTTATCAAGCCATCGCGAGCAAGCTCAGCTCCCACAGGGGGAACGCATTTACACCTTTCTTGAGTTGAAATGCGGCCCTGTGGGAGCGAGGCTTGCCCGCGATGATTTGCGAACCCAATCCAAGGCAACTACCGCTCTCCCAGTTAAAACCCTATCCAGATAAAAGCCTGTATCAATCACCGAACAGCGCCACATCCCCACCCATTCGAGCGCTGATCACCCGCGCCGTAGCCCTAAGCCTCTGCGCTGCTTCGGCCTGGCGCTCATCGGTGAACACTGATGCCGATCCCACCATGGTGATCACTCCGGCGAGCTTGTTGCCAACGCTGAATATCGGTGAGGACACCGCATTCACCCCCGCCATCAACAACCCGCGAATCTGGTGCACACCGCTGCTGCGGATATCACTGAGGTGTTGTTCGATCTCTCGCAGTTGTGCAGCGTTCAAATGAGCTGACTCCTGATCTCGCAGCCCGGCGGTTTCGCTGTTTGTGAGGAAGCTGTCGAACACTAGCCCGGTAGACGAACCAAGTAACGGCAGCACCGAGCCGACCTGAGTGACCAGCGTCACCGCACCGCTTGAAGGCTCGACGTAAACCACTGTCGGCCCCTTGTTGCCCCACACGGCCAGAAAGCAGGTTTCATTCAGATCGTCGCGCAACGTGGCCAAGTGCGGCGCGGTGATTTTCAGCACATCCAGATGACCGACCGCAGCCAGCCCCACAGACAGCGCCTCACGACCCAGTGCGTAATGGTTGGTGACCGTATCCTGTTCGGCGAAACCACTGGCAATCAGTGCCTGCAAATAACGGTGCACCTTGCTGGCAGGCATCGACACATGTTCGGCGAGTTTTGACAGCGAGGTGGACGGCGCCAGTTCAGCCAGCGCTTTGAGAATGCCCATGCCGACTTCTGCGGCCTGAACCTTTTGCTGACGCCCGCCTGCGGGGGTTTCGGTTTCCGTGGTCATTTCGGGTGTTACGCCAGTCTGAGAAGGCTGCTTTATAGCTTGACCGGCTCCCGAACTCAAATTACGTTATGCGTAATCGTTTTCTGTTAAATGTAATTTTGCCCGTGCTGCCCCTGACAAAAAAATGCAATTTGCGGAATTGAAATGCATTCCCCGTAGGAGCTGCCGAAGGCTGCGAAACATTTATCCTGACGCACCGTCATCGCAGCCTTCGGCAGCTCCTACAGGTCATTCGGCGTCATGGACACAACGCAATAACTTATAAAAATAAAAAGAGGTTCCGATGTTCACTCATCAGTCTCCCGAGCCGTTGATCTACCAATCCGGATTCGGTAACCAGTTCAACAGTGAAGCACTGCCTGGCGCATTGCCGGTGGGGCAGAACTCACCGCAGAAGCACGCCTTGGGTCTGTACGCGGAATTGCTGTCAGGCACCGCATTCACTGTGCCCCGCGCAGAAGCCCGGCGCACCTGGCTCTATCGCATCAAACCCTCCGCTGCCCATCCACGCTATCAGCGGCTGGACCGACAGATCATCGGCCAGCATATGGGGCCCATCACGCCCAATCGCCTGCGCTGGAATGCCTTTGAATTACCGTCCGAGCCAACAGACTTCATCGATGGCTTGCACGTCATGGCCAGCACCCACACCGCAGATCAGACTGAAGGCGTGACGCTTTACAACTACTGCGCCACCGCCTCTATGCAGCGAGCTTTTTTCAATGCCGACGGTGAATGGCTGATCGTGCCGCAAGTGGGCCGTTTGCGCCTCGTCACCGAGTTGGGATTGCTGGATATCGGCCCGCAAGAAATCGCCGTGTTGCCCCGTGGCATGCGTTTCAGCGTGCAGTTACTGGACGCCACGGCCCGAGGTTATGTGTGTGAAAACCACGGCTGCGCGCTGCGCCTGCCTGAGCTGGGGCCGATTGGCAGCAACGGGCTGGCCAACCCTCGGGATTTTTTGGCGCCTGTCGCGTGGTTTGAAGAGCGCGATGAGCCGGTGACCCTGGTGCAGAAATTCCTTGGCGAATTGTGGAGCACGCAGCTGGATCACTCGCCCTTCGACGTGGTGGGCTGGCATGGCAATAACGTGCCGTACAAATACGATCTGCGTCGTTTCAACACCATCGGCACCGTCAGTTACGACCATCCTGATCCGTCGATTTTTACCGTCCTGACTTCCCCAGGCGCTGTGCACGGCCAGGCCAACATTGATTTCGTGATCTTCCCGCCGCGCTGGATGGTGGCCGAAAACACCTTCCGGCCGCCTTGGTTTCACCGCAACCTGATGAATGAATTCATGGGCCTGATCGAAGGTGCCTACGACGCCAAGGCTGAGGGTTTCATGCCCGGTGGCGCGTCCTTGCATAACTGCATGAGCGCTCACGGCCCGGATAACGCGACGGCTGAAAAAGCCACCGTCGCACAATTGCAGCCACACAAGATCGATAACACCATGGCCTTCATGTTCGAGACCGGCAAAGTCTTGCGCCCGAGCCTGCATGCCTTGCAATGCCCGCAACTGCAAAGCGATTACGACGCCTGCTGGACCGGCATGGCCAGGACTTTTAATAAGGAAATGCCAAAATGAGTACGCCTGCACACAGTCGCAGTTGGGTGTCATCCGCCAACGGCCATGCTGACTTTCCGTTGCAGAACCTGCCACTGGGCGTTTTTAGTCGTGGTGATTCAGCCAGGCGCGGTGGCGTGGCGATCGGGGACTCGATTTTCGATCTGCAAGCGGCCCTTGCAGCGGGCTTTTTCAATGGTGCGGCGCGGGGAGCAGCCGAGGCGGCCAGTCGTGATCAGTTGAATGATTTTTTTGCCTTGGGGGCTCATGCCCGACGAGCGTTGCGCAGTGAATTGCTGCATCTGCTGGACGAACACAGCCCGCAGCGGGCGAGTCTAGAAGCGTCCAGCGAATTGCTCCTGCATCCCATGAGCGAATGTCAGTTGCATATGCCTGCTCGTGTTGGCGATTACACCGATTTCTACGTTGGCATTCATCACGCGACCAATGTTGGCAAACTGTTCCGCCCGGACAATCCGCTGCTGCCCAATTACAAATACGTGCCGATTGCCTATCACGGCCGCGCTTCGACGCTTTGTGTGTCCGGCAGCCCGGTCAGACGCCCCGATGGCCAGACGCTTCCGCCAGGTCAGGAGGTACCGCAGTTCGGCCCGTGTAAACGGCTGGATTACGAACTGGAAATGGGCGTCTGGGTTGGCCCCGGCAACCCGGACGGGGCGCCCATCGGCATTGCTGATGCGCAGCAGCATATCGCCGGGTTGTGCCTGCTCAACGATTGGTCGGCCCGAGATCTGCAAGCCTGGGAATACCAGCCACTGGGACCGTTCTTGTCGAAAAGTTTTGCCACGACCCTTTCGCCCTGGGTGGTCACGGCCGAAGCGCTGGCACCGTTCCGCAGCCCGCAACCGGCGAGGCCCGAAGGTGATCCGCGACCGTTGCCGTATCTACTGGATGAGGCGGATCAGCAGGGCGGTGCGCTGGATATCGAGCTGGAGGTGCTGTTGTTGACCCGGCAGATGAAGGCACAGGGTTTACCGGCGCAGGTTCTCGCTCGCAGCAACACCCTGAACATGTACTGGACCGTGGCGCAGATGCTTACCCACCACAGCGTCAACGGCTGCAAACTGCAACCGGGCGACCTGCTCGGCACCGGCACCTTGTCTGGTCCGCAGCCGGGGCAATTCGGCAGCCTGCTGGAAATGACCGAGGGCGGCAAGCACACCGTCGAGCTGCCGGGGGGTGAAGTCAGGCGCTTTCTCGAAGATGGCGATGAGGTGATCCTGCGCGCCCGTTGTCGGCGGGAAGGGCAGGTATCGATCGGGTTTGGCGAGTGTCGGGGTGTGGTGGTGGGGTAGTTCTGGTTTGGAGTGGGTTTTAACTGTCAGGTGCTGGCCTTGGATTGGGTTCACAAATCATCGCGGGCAAGCCTCGCTCCCACAGTACTGCGTTCACTTTCTTGACCTGAAATACGGCCCCTGTGGGAGCGAGGCTTGGTCTGGGCCGCATCCGGACGATAATTTGTGAACCCAATAGCAGGCAAACATCTTTTTCACAGGCAAAACCCCATTCAAAAATCTACAGAAACCCACCCACCAACGACCCACTCCTCGGCAAAAACCTTCCTTGCCGCTCACCCTGCGCCTTGCCGTCTGCGTAACTCAATTGCCCATTGACCCACACCCCGTCGATCCCCTCGGCAGCGCGTTGCGGGTCTTTGAAGTCGGCGACGTCGCGCACGGTCTGCGGGTTGAACAACACCAGGTCCGCCCAATAGCCTTCGCGAATCAGGCCGCGCTCATGCAAGGCAAAGCGCGCTGCCGATAACCCGGTCATCTTGTGCACCGCAGTATGCAGCGGGAACAGGCCCAGATCGCGGCTGAAATGACCGAGCACACGGGGAAATGCACCCCACAGTCGCGGGTGCGGAAACGGGTCCTCCGGCAGTCCGTCAGAACCGATCATCGACAGCGGATGACTCATGATTCGCTCGACATCTTTCTCATCCATGCCGTAATACACCGCACCTGCCGGTTGCAGCTTGCGGGCGGTGTCCAGCAGCGACAGTTGCCAGTCGGCGGCGATGTCTTTCAGGTCACGGCCGCTTTGATCCGGGTGCGGTGTTGACCAGGTGATGGTGATACGAAATGCGTCAGTCACCTGCTTGAGATCCAGGGTCGACGAACTGGCGGCGTAGGGGTAACAATCGCAGCCCACCGGATGAGTTTTCGCGGCCTGTTCCAGCGAGGCGAGCAACTGCGGGCTGCGGCCCCAGTTACCGGCGCCTGCGCATTTCATGTGGGAAATAACCACCGGCGATTTGGCGTGGCGGCCGATGTCGAACGCCTCATCCATGGCTTTCAGCACCGGCTCGAACTCGCTGCGCAAGTGGGTGGTGTACACCGCGCCAAACGCAGTCAATTCCTCGGCCAGTTGCTTGACCTCTGTGGTTTCTGCCGAGAACGCGGAAGCGTAAGCGAGCCCGGTAGACAGACCCAGCGCACCCGCTTCAAGGCTGTCGCGCAACTGTTCGCGCATGGCGCTGATTTCTTCCGGGCTGGCGGTGCGTTGCAGATCATCCATGTGATTACTGCGCAACGCGGTATGGCCAATCAGCGCGGCAACATTGACCGCTGGACGCGCTTCATCCACGGCATTGCGATAGTCGCTGAAATGCGGGTAAACGAACGCGGCAGCGCTGCCCAGCAGGTTCATTGGATCGGGCGGATCACCGGCCAGAGCCACCGGCGAGGCGCTGATGCCGCAGTTGCCGACGATCACTGTCGTGACCCCCTGGCTGATCTTGGGCAGCATGGCGGGATAGCGAATCACTACCGTGTCGTCGTGGGTATGCACATCGATAAAGCCCGGTGCCAGGACCCGGCCCGCAGCGTTGATTTCTTCTTTTGCCTTCGCGCCATCAAGGTCGCCGACGCGCAGGATGCGACCCTCGTGAATCGCTACATCGGAGCGGAAACCGGGAACATCGCTGCCGTCGATCACCAGCGCGTCGCGAATGATCAGGTCATAAAGCATAGGTCAGTCTCCAAGCGGCAATCCGTCTTCACCGCCGCGATAGTCATCAAGGGCCAGCTTGATCCGCCGCAGTCGCTCCTGATTTTCTTCAGGGGCGAGCAGGGCCAGTTCGGTGGCGAGCACATCAATGGTCAGCAGCATGCCGTAGCGGGCGGCGGTGGGTTTGTAGATAAAATTGGTTTCGGCAATCTGCAACGGCAACACCACGTCGGCGATTTGCCCCAGTGGTGAGTCGGGAAGGGTGATCGCCAGGATTTTCGTGCCATAGCTGCTGGCCAGTTTCACAGCGTCCAGCAGTTCCGGAGTACGACCGCTGAGGGAACACGCTATCAGGCTGTGGCCCGGCCCAAGCGTTGCGGCGATCAGGCGCATCATCACCGGATCACGGCTGGCGGCGATGGGATAACCCAGGCGCACCAGACGGGTCTGCAATTCTTCGCTGCAAAGGCTGGAACAGCCGCCCATGCCAAAGGCATGAATCATCCGCGCCTTGCTGAGCAGTTCGATGGCGGCAGCGAAGCGCGATTCGTCAAACCCGGCCAGGTGCTGACGCAACGTGGATTCGATATCGCCGACGATCTGTGTAAAAAACGCCGACTGCTCAGGCGCCTGCTCGGGGTTGAGAAAGCGGCTGCCGACGGCACTGGCCTGAGCCAGTTGCAGGCGCAGGTCGCGCAAGTCCCGGCAGCCAATGCTGCGGGCAAAACGCGACAGAGTTGCGCTGCTGACTTCCGCCCGGCTGGCCAGTTCATCGAGGCTGGCGCTGGCGGCAAACGCCACGTCGCTGAGGATCAGTCGGGCAATCCGGCTTTCGCCCGCGCTGAGTGAGTCCTGACGCGCGCGGATCTGGTAAAGAATATCCACTCAGAGCACCTGAGCCAGACCGAGCGTGAGGGCGAACGCGACAATGGAAATCAACGTCTCCAGCACCGTCCAGGTTTTGAAGGTTTGTGCCACGGTCATGTTGAAGTACTCCTTGATAAGCCAGAAACCACCGTCATTGACGTGGGAAAAGATCACCGAGCCAGCGCCCGTCGCCAGCACCAGCAGCTCCGGATGTGGATAGCCAAGGCCCAGCGCAACGGGGGCAACGATACCGGAAGCCGTGGTCATGGCCACTGTCGCCGAACCTGTAGCAACCCTCATCAATGCGGCGAACAGCCAGCCCATGAGCAGCGGCGAGAGATGAAACTCTTGAGCCAGACCGACGATTTCGTTGGTGACACCACTGTCGATCAGAATCCGGTTCAAGCCACCACCGGCACCCACTAGCAGCGTGATGCTCGCCGTCGGTGCCAGACATTCATTGGTGAACTTCAGAATCGAGTCGCGGTTGAAGCCTTGGGCGATGCCCAGTGTCCAGAAGCTTAGCAAGGTGGCCAGCAGCAGGGCGATCACCGAGTTACCGATGAACAGCAGGAAGCTGTTGAATGCGCTGCCCGGCGTGCTGATCAGGTTGGCCCAGCCGCCCAACAGCATGAGCACCACGGGTAACAGAATGGTGGTCATGGTCAGGCCGAAGCTCGGCAGTTTCTGACGCGGTTCACGGTCCAGGAACTGCTTGCCCAGCGGGTTCTCGGCAGGCAGCTGGATGCGCGGCACGATGAATTTTGCGTACAGAGGACCTGCAATGATCGCCGTCGGAATACCGATCAGAATGGCATAGAACAGGGTTTGCCCGACCGACGCCTGATAAGCCTGAACCGCCAGCATCGCCGCAGGGTGCGGCGGCACCAGCGCGTGCACCACCGACAGACCGGCCACCATCGGCAAACCGACCATAAGAATCGAAACGCCCACCCGGCGGGCCACGGTGAAGGCGATTGGCACCAGCAGCACGAAGCCGACTTCGAAGAACAGCGGCAGGCCCACCAGAAAGGCAATGCAGACCATGGCCCAGTGCGCGTTGCGCTCACCGAAGCGGTCAATCAGGGTCCGCGCCACCTGCTCGGCACCGCCGGATTCAGCCATCATTTTGCCGAGCATGGTGCCTAGTGCCACAACCAGAGCAATGTGCCCCAGGGTCTTGCCGACACCGGCTTCATACGACGCAACGACACCCGTGGCAGGCATGCCGGCGACCAGCGCAAGGCCGACGGAAATCAGGGTGATGACAATGAACGGGTTGAGGCGATAACGGGCAATCAGGACGATCAAGGCAATGATCGCGATGGCGGCGTAAATCAAAAGCGAAATACCAGCGGACGGCGGCATGGAGCGTTTCCTTGCAGAGAGAGGTAATCGAATGGCTCGACACAGCGGGGCAACCCGTCAGTGAGGAGGCGTTCCGGAAAAACTCGGCAGAGGTGTCGCTAAAGGTTTGCACGCTGGAGCAGGGGGAGAGCAACGGCGATCACAGGCATTCATTATTGTTATCTCTGTTTTCGTGATGAAATTAAATTACACGAAAGCAAAAACATAAATCAATATATGAAAATAGTTTTCTTGGTGAGGTTTGATCTACTGCATATGCGGTCTTTGCTGAAGAGCGCGGTCCATGTGGGAGCGGTTGGGCGGCATTCCGAGCTGGAATCTGGGGTGCATTTGTGAAATCCATTACCCACTAAACCGCTCCCGATAAGCCATCGGCGTCACTCCCAATCCGCGCAAGAAGCTACGCCGCAAGGTCTCCTCGCTGCCAAATCCACACCGTGCCGCAACGCGTTTGATGGGCTGTGTGCTGTCCGCTAATAACCGTCGGGCTGCTTCAACCCGCAGTTGTTCGATGGCTTTGGCCGGGGTGATGCCGGTTTGTGTGCGGTAGTGGCGGACGAAACTGCGTTCGCTCATGCCCACCTTTGCGGCCAGAGCGGCAACGCCGAGGTCGCTGGTCAGATTTTCGATGATCCAGCCATGCAGGTCGGCAAAACGTCCGTCCTCCGTGACGCTTGCGTGCTGCATCGACAGGGTGGCGCTGAATTGCGACTGGCCGCCCGGTCGCTTGAGGAACACCACCAGATTCCGAGCGACCGCCAACGCCAGAGCGTGTCCCAGGTCCTCTTCGACCAGCGCCAGGGCAAGATCGATGCCCGCCGTGACACCGGCCGAGGTCCAGTAGCCATGGTCGTGGATGAAGATCGGATCGGGATCGACCCGTAACGCTGGGTATTGCCGGGCGAGAGCCTCGCAACTGTCCCAGTGGGTGACCACGCGGCGACCGTCCAGCAAACCGGTTGCCGCCAATAGAAATGCGCCACTGCACACCGAAGTGACGCGTCGGCTTGCAGCAGCGTGCTCATGCAGCCAGCGCACCAGTTGCGGGTCGCTGGCCGCCACCTGAACGCCACGTCCCCCGGCGACGATCAACGTGTCACTGCTTTCGCTGGCCGCAGGCAGAGGAAAGGTCAGCAAGCCCAGCCCTGCTGACGATTCGATGGAGTGGTCCTGGGCAGCGATCACCTTCATTTGATAAGGCACCGGCAGACCCTGTTGTTGGGCCTGAAGGTTGGCCGAGGCGAAGACTTGCAACGGTCCGCAGACATCCAGCAACTGAACGTTGGGGAACGCAAGAATGTGCACGGATCGTGGCTGATCGCTCATTAGCGTTATTCACATTGGTTGGCGTGAAAAGTGGGGTGTATGGCGTATCCGCCAAAGGCTAAACCGCTAGAGTTATCGCGTCTACCCCAACCTCAAGCGGACTTCATATGACCCTGCACATCGGCTTGCTCGTATTCCCAAAGGTGCAACAGCTGGACTTGACCGGTCCTTATGACGTATTCGCCTCGACGCCCGGTGTGACCGTGCACCTGATCTGGAAAGACCTCGAGGCACTCTATTCCAGCACCGGTCTGCAACTCCAGCCGACGCAGACTTTCACCGATTGCCCGCCCCTCGATGTGCTGTGCATTCCCGGCGGACAGGGTATCGACCCCTTGCTGGAGGATGAACAGACCCTTGCTTTCATCCGCGAACAGGCCCGGACTGTGAAATACCTCACGTCGGTCTGCACCGGCGCTCTGGTGCTGGGCGCAGCCGGGCTATTAAAGGGCAAGCGGGCGACGACCCACTGGGCCTCGCATGAATTGCTGGAGAGTTTTGGTGCGATCGCGGTGCATGAGCGGGTGGTCCGCGATGGCAACCTGATGACGGGTGGCGGAGTAACGGCGGGAATTGATTTCGCCCTGACGCTGGTAGGCGAACTGTTTGGAGAAGTGCAGGCGCAGACCGTGCAGCTGCAGCTGGAATACGCGCCTGCAGTGCCTTTCAATGCAGGTCATCCGTCAACTGCGCCCGCCGAAGTACTGGCTCTGGCCCGCGAGCGACTCAGGCAATCCATCGCCCAACGCCGCGCTATCGTGGCTCGGGTGGCAGCGCAGGGTTAGGTTTTTGCTACCGGGATTTCGTACCAGCCGAGAAACATGTCCAGTGTCGATTCAATAACCTCGGCTTGTTGTTCTGGACTCAATACCGGCTTGTTGATAGTCACCTGAGGCCAGAACGCAAAGCCCTTGAGCAGACCATGCATCTGGGTGGCGGCGAACGTCGGGTCGGCAGGCTTGAGACGGCCATCTGCCTGGGCGGCGCGGATCCATGCAGCGAAGGTTTCTTCGCGCTCATCCAGGCGCGCCAGCCAGACTTCCGCACGTTCGGGTGAATGAATGGTTGCCCCCAGCGCAACTCGCGCAAGGTCCAGGCAGTTGGTGTCAGAAAGCGTCTGCATTTTGGCCCGCAACATGCTGCGCAATTGATGGCGCAGTGTCACACCAGGCCGGTAGATTGAATCCGGAATCTCGCCGATACGGCACCAGAGTCGCTGGAGGATTTCCGCGAACAGTTCTTCCTTGCTGGGGAAATGGTTGTAGACGGTGCGTTTGGAAACCTCCGCTCGCGCGGCAATGCGGTCCATGCTGGTCACTTCAAACCCGGTGTCGCGAAACTCGGCAATGGCGGCCAGCACGATAGCTTCGCGTTTTCGGTCGGTGAGTCGCATAGGGGCAGTCATAGGTCTCGCTTCAAACAAGTGTTTTGATAAAAGTACACTCGGCAGTTTACTTGTCATCGCTGATGATGCAAGCTTAAAACTACACTGTGTAGTGTAAAAGCAGGTTACACATTATTTGCCTTTCCCGCTATTGCAAAGCGGCGGCGATGATGAGCAGCGCAGCAAACTCCCGGAGTCAGCAGACCATGACCAAGATCACAGAAAATTCGTCAGCTCAGTCTTTACCGACCCTGCAAAAGCACCAAGGGCGTTATCGCAACCCTGTGCCCATGAGTCGTATGGGTTTTTTCAAGACGCTGAGGATTTTCTGGAACATGGCTTTCAAAAAGCCATCGGTCACCCGTCCCTCGGGGGAAATTCCAGTGCAATCACTCACGCGCCAGCAGCTTCTGGCTGCGCCGGACTACACGGTCTATCGCCTTGGGCACTCCACGGTCTTGCTGAAAATGCGCGGGGTCTTCTGGCTCACTGATCCGGTGTTCGCCGAGCGTGCCTCGCCGGTGCAGTGGGCGGGTCCGCAGCGCTTCCACCAGCCGCCTATCAGCATTGAAGAACTGCCGCCGATCAAAGCGGTGATCCTGTCCCATAACCACTACGATCATCTCGACCACATGGCGATCAAGGCGCTTGAGGCGAAAACCGAACACTTTCTGACGCCGCTGGGCGTGGGCGATACCTTGATGGAGTGGGGCGTACCGGCGCACAAGATTCAGCAACTGGACTGGTGGCAATCCACCGAAGTGCATGGCATGCAGTTTGTCGCTACGCCTTCCCAGCATTTTTCCGGCCGCACGCTGCTGGACGGCAATCGCAGCCTGTGGGCGTCATGGGTCATGCACGATGAACATCAACGGATCTTCTTCAGTGGCGATACCGGTTACTTCGACGGTTTCAAAACCATCGGTGAGCAATACGGCCCATTCGACCTGACATTGATGGAAACCGGTGCCTATAACGTCGACTGGCCTGACGTGCACATGCAGCCCGAGGAAACCCTGCAGGCGCACATCGACCTGCGCGGTCGCTGGTTGCTGCCGATCCATAACGGCACGTTTGATCTGGCCATGCACGCCTGGCACGAACCCTTCGACCGCATCATCGCGCTGGCCTGGGAGAAGAATGTCCTGATCACCACGCCGCAAATGGGGCAGCCGTTTTACGTCCAGTACCCGTGTCGCGGCACTGCCTGGTGGCTGGGAATGGAAGGAGTGCGGGAAGTGCCATCTGAAGACATCCGCGGCTTTCAGTACGTACGGCGCAATGCTTAATACCTTGTAAGCGCAATATGTGGGACCGAATTCATTCGGGAAGGCGGCATTTCAGACGATAGGTTAACTGAGGATTGCAGTGGTCAACTTTTTCCGGACACCTCAATCGGTGATTGTCAGGCTGCTTGCCGCTCATATTGATTGGGCGGCACATAGCCCAGTTTCGAGTGCA